>JBATJK010000200.1:0-3746 GCA_049668445.1 Gemmatimonadota bacterium | reverse complement strand
CTGCCTACGGGCCTCTTGGAGGCGAACGCCTCCTGGCGGCCGAGAATCATGCAGTTGACGACGATCAGCGCAATGAAGGCCCCGAGTTCCTTGTGGATCAGGGGCACCACGGCCGCGAGTACGAGGTCGGCTATGGTAACGAACGTCGCGATGATCAGGATGTATGCGGAAATCCGCACTTCCGACGGAATCCAGTTCTTCACCAGCGAGACGAGCAGACTCGACCCGGTGAGTACGAAGAAGGTGGCCAGTCCCATCGCGATGGCGTTGGGAACCGTGTTGGTCACGGCGAGCGCGGGGCACAGCCCGAGCAGTTGCACCAGGACCGGGTTTTCCTTCCAGATGCCCCGGATCAGGTCTTCACGCGGCGTGGTCTCTCTCATGACCCTTCCTCGCCTCCCTCCACGGCATCGCCTGCGCTCGCCGGATCAGCCGCCTGGTCCGCGGGGGCCGGCTCCAGGCTCTGAGTGGCCGGTGCCCGGGGGGCGGTGGCTGCGTGATTCTCCAGGTCGGCGCCCAGCGCTTCTACGCGATGGTTGATGATCCCGATCACCGTGCGCGACGAGATCGTGGCCCCGGTGATCATGTCCACCTCGTCGTCCGCGCCGGTGGCGGCGCCCTGCTTCACCCCTACGATGGGAGTTTCCACTCCCTGGAATCCATTAACGAAATCCATGTCCTTGAAGATCTTGTCCCCGAGGCCCGGCGTCTCCTTGCTCTCGAGGACCTTCATTCCCAGAAGGCGCCCATCAGCTGCGCTGTACCCGAAGATCAGGCTTATGAGGTCTTGATAACCCGGCTCGGCGCCGGTCACCGCGTATCCCATGGGCGCGCCCTCCGCATCGAAGCCGAGGAACACTTTCTCTGCGGTAGCCGTGTCGGTGCCGGCCGGAGGCGTCGCGCTCAAGCCATCGGACGTCACGTACAGCGCTTGATACATCGCCGGGCTTCCGAGGACCTCGTTTACCGCGGCGCGCAGCGCAGCTGCCCGGTGCGCCTGGATCTGCGGGTCCGCCCACCCGAACACGAGCACGATCACCAGACCGGCCAGGGCGCCCGCGACGGCCAGGGTCGCCATCAACTTGACAGAGGACGTCTGCGCTGTCGTTGGCATCTCGGCATCCGAGGCGTTGCCGTCGGACGGTACCGTAGGAAGCTCCTTCACGCTTCTGCTCCCCTCGGCTTGCGTCGCGGTTGCCCGAACACCCGTGGCTGGGTGACGCGATTGATGAATGGCACCAGCGCGTTCATGAACAGGATGGCGTACATCACCCCCTCGGGGAGACCGCCCCAAACCCGGATCAGGACGGTCAGGAGCCCGATGCCGATGCCGAAAACCCAGGCCCCGGCCGGCGTGACCGGCGACGTGACCATGTCGGTGGCCATGTACATGGCGCCGAGCATGAGGCCCCCGGAGAACAGCATGAACTGGGGACTCGGGAATTGGTCGGGACCGATGAGGTACAGAGCGCCCGAGAATACCGCGACCGTCAGGAGTATGCTCGCTGGCACCCGCCAATCCAGGTACCTACGGATGGCGAGGTAGCCTCCGCACACCAGGATCAGCAGGCCCGCGGTCTCTCCGATCGAGCCGCTGATCGAGCCGAGCATGAGATCTGCCGTGGGCGTGGAGACGCCCTCGAACTTCATGAGGCCCAGCGGGGTCGCGCCGGTGACGACATCGGGGGCGCCAGGGGACATCAGGGGAAGCGCGAAGTTGTCGCCACGCAGGGCCCACCAGTCATCCGGCTGCACCGGCCACGTGGTGATGGTCGAAGGAAAGGCTGCCTGCAGAAAGGCACGGCCGAGCAGCGCGGGATTGAAGATGTTCTGACCCAGGCCACCGAAGATCAGCTTGCCGAAGCCGACCCCGAAAACGCCCCCCACGAACGCCATCCACAGTGGAAAGCCGGGCGGGAGGATGAGCCCGAGCAGGAGTCCGGTGATCACCGCCGAGCCGTCGCGGGTGCTTCCCTTCTCGCCGAAGACCCGCTCGGTCACCCAGGCTCCGAACGTCGCCGCGCTCACGACCAGCAGCGCGCTCGGGCCGAAGAAGTAGGTCGCCACCGCGAGGATCGGGATCAGCGACCCCACCACGTTCCACATGATCCGCGGCGTCGAGTGGGCGGTGCGGAGGTGCGGCGAGGCAGCAATCCGCAGCCGGATCTCCGTAAGGGAGTCGAGATCCGTTCTGCCCCCGCTTCCGGTCGCCGGGCCCGCGGCGCTCATGCGGCCGTCTGCCGTTTGCGAAGCATGTTCTTTCCGAGCGCGAACATCTGCGACAGTGGAATGTGGGAGGGGCACACGTACGAGCAGCACCCGCAGAGCATGCAGTCCATCAGGTTGGCGGCTTCCATCTCCTCGTACCGGCCGGCCTGGGCCTGCGTGCCGAGAAGCGAGGGATTGAGGAACACGGGACATGCCTCGAGGCAGCGGCCACAGTGGATGCACGGGTAGCGCTCCACCGAGCGGGCCTCTTTCTTCGTGAGCACGACCACGCCCGTGGTGCCCTTGATCAGCGGCGTGTCGAGGTCGGGCTGAGCGGCGCCCATCATGGGTCCGCCGAACACGATCTGGGTCGCGTCTTCGGTCAGTCCGCCACAGAACTCGAGCACGTCACGGAGCCGAGTGCCCACGGGGACCAGCAAGTTGGACGGTTTCCGGACGCCCGGTCCGGTGACGGTCACCACCCGCTCGATCAGCGGGTATCCGGTATCAAAAATTTCGCCGATGCAGGCGATCGACCCGACGTTCTGCACCACGACGCCAACGTTCATCGGGAGCTTGCCGGAGGGTACCTCGCGCCCGGTGACCACCTTGATCAACATCTTCTCGGCGCCCTGCGGATACTTCACCGTAAGCGGCAGCACGGAGACGTCGAGGTCGTCGGGCAGGGTCTCGCGCAACCTCGCGATGGCATCCGGTTTGTTCTTCTCGACTCCGATCACGGTCCTGTCGACGCCGAGCGCCTTCATCATGATCCGGATCCCGAACTGCACCCGTTCCGGATACTCGACCATCGTCCGGTGGTCTGTGGTCAGGTAGGGCTCGCACTCCGCCCCGTTGACGATCAGCGTGTGGACGGGGACGTCCGCCGGGGGAAGGAGCTTCACGTGCGTCGGGAACGCCGCGCCACCGAGACCGACGACTCCCGCCTTCTGCACCTCCTCCACCACCTGCTGCGGAGAGAGGCCCTCCCACTGCGGAACGATGCGTGGCCTCGGGATCTGGGGAGAGAACTTCTCGACCGCGATGACCACGGATTCAGCCATGGAGCCGTCGGGGTGCGGACACAGGCGAATGTCCTTCACCGTCCCCGTCGCGGAAGCGTGGATGGGTACCGACACGAAGCCGTCCGCCTCCGCGACCTTGTCACCCCGCTCGACGTGGTCGCCGACTTTCACCAGGAGGCGGGCCGGCCGGCCCGCGTGCTGCCGGAGCGGCAGGACGATCTCGTCCGGGAACGGCATCCGCCGGACCGACACCTTCTCCGTCAGGTGCTTGGTCTCCGGCGGGTGTACGCCATGTCTGAATGTGCTGGATCCGAGCATGTGTTTCCTCTCAGCCGCCCCCGCGATTCACGATCAGTTGAACGGCTGCGCCCGCTCGATCCACTTGTCGAGATCCTTCTCCTTCTTGTTGAGCGGCGTGCCCGGGTGGATGATCCCGGCCGTGCATCGCTCGGCTGCCTGGACGATCTCGGCGAACGTACCGGCGTTCTTGTCCTTGATGTACGCCTGCTTGTT
>JBATJK010000199.1:0-14228 GCA_049668445.1 Gemmatimonadota bacterium | reverse complement strand
GATCAAGGCCGAGGGATACACGACCGACGGTCGCAAGAGGGGCAAGCGGGATCGCAAGCGCCGCCGCCGGGTCGATCAGGACGCCGTGCAGGAGAGCGTGAAGAAGACTCTTGCTGCCATGGGCGGTGGTACGAAGGGGCGCCGCCGCCGCGATACCGGGCCCACCCAGCAGGAAGTCGAGCGAGAGGCTCGCGAGGCCAAGGAGGCGGAGGAGACCACTCTCGTCCGCGTCAACGAGTTCCTCACGATCGCCGAGCTGTCTGACCTGATCAACGCGACTCCCCAGGAGATCATCACGTCGGCCTTCAAGAACCTCGGCCTGATGGTGACGATCAACCAGAGACTCGATTTCGATCAGATTGAGATGATCTGCGATGAGTTCGGTTTCGAGGCGGTACGCGAGGAAGCGTACGAATCCGATCTGGCTGAGCTGCAGGAGGAAGCGGAAGAGGAGGGGGAGCTCGCGCCGCGCGCTCCGGTGGTGACCGTGATGGGTCACGTGGACCACGGAAAGACGTCTCTCCTCGACGTCGTGCGCGAGACGAACGTTATCGCCGGAGAGGCCGGGGGGATTACTCAGCACATCGGGGCTTACCACGTGGTGGTCCAGGATGACAAGGCTCTGACCTTCCTCGACACTCCGGGGCATGAGGCTTTCACGGCCATGCGCGCGAGGGGCGCCGAGGTCACGGATCTCGTGATTCTGGTGGTGGCCGCCGACGATGCGGTCATGCCACAGACGGTGGAAGCGATCAGCCACGCCCGGAACGCGGGCGTACCGATCGTCGTGGCCATTAACAAGGTCGATCTGCCCACGGCCAATGTACCGAAGGTTAAGCAGGACCTGTTGTCCCAGGAGGTCATCCTCGAGGAGTTCGGGGGAGATGTACTCTCGGCTGAGGTGTCGGCCAAGACAGGCGCCGGCGTGGACGATCTGCTCGAGAAGGTCATTCTGCAGGCCGAGATGCTCGACCTCCAGGCGGTACCGACGGGCATGGCGAGAGGGACGGTCGTGGAGGCCGAGCTCGACCGCGGCATGGGCCCGGTGGCGACCGTACTGGTGCAGAGCGGGGAACTCAATGTCGGAGACGACTTCATCTGCGGTCTGCAGGGCGGCCGCGTGCGCGCACTCCTGGACGAGCGCGGAAACACCGTAGAGAAGGCCGGCCCCTCGATTCCGGTTAGAATCCTGGGCCTGGAGGGAGTGCCACAGGCCGGGGATCGCCTGGTCGAAATGGAAGCCTCCCGGGTGCGCGAGATCGTGTCCCGCCGGCAACAGCTGGAGCGTGAGAAGGACATCCGCAGGCGCCAGAAGGGCACGCGACTCGAAGACATCTTCGCCGCGGTGCAGGAACAGGGGCAGGCTACGCTGAACCTGGTAATCAAGGGCGATACCGACGGGTCCTTGCAGGCCCTGGCGGACTCCCTCGAACGTCTGGGAACGGCTGAAGTCGCGGTCGACGTGGTTCACCGGGGCGTCGGCGCGATCAACGAGTCGGACATCCTGCTCGCCACGACTACGCAGGCCTCCGTCATAGGCTTCCACGTTCGCCCGGACGTCAAGGCAAGGAACATCGCCGAGAAGGAGAGCGTGGAGATCCGGTTGTACAGCGTGATCTACGAGGCGGTGGAAGACGTCAAGCTGGCGCTCGAGGGCCTCCTGCGGCCGGAGGAGCGTGAGGTCCTGGTCGGGACGGCCGAAGTCCGTGAAACCTTCAAGGTTCCCAAGGCCGGAACGGTTGCGGGGTGCTACGTCGTGTCGGGCACCATCCAGAGGAATCTCAGGGTTCGCCTCCTCAGGGACTACGTACAGGTCTACGAGGGCACCATCGGCAGCCTCCGGCGGTTCAAGGATGATGTGCGTGAGGTGAAAGACGGTTACGAGTGTGGCATCTCGATCGAGGGATTCAACGACATCAAGGTCGGTGACGTGATCGAGTCCTATCGTGTCGAAGAAATCGCTCGGACGCTGGCCGAGAGCGGTCAGGCGTCCTGACGTACAGGGAGCTGATGGCGTGCCGGCGGTGTATGGCAGGGCCCGGTGGGAGCTTCGTATTCCCGACTGCCAGTCGCTCAAGGACAAACGGCGCGTGGTGCATGGACTCCGGGACCGTGTCAGGGCGCGCTTGAAGGTCTCGGCTGCGGAAACGGCTTTTCAGGACGAGTTGCGAAGGGCGGAGGTCAGTATCGCGTTCGTGTCCTCCGACGCGACCCTCGCACGCTCGATCCTCGACCGCGCGGACTCCCTGATCGCCTCCGATCCCCGGGTGTACGTTCTCGAGACCGAATCTGAGATCTACTGACTAGAGCGCGTCCGGGCGCCAGCGGGGAGACATGCCACCGAACCGAAGAACGATACGCATCAACCAGCTGCTGCGTGAGGAGTTGTCCAGGTTGGTGCAGGTCGAGATCAAGGATCCGAGGGTCCGCTCGGTCACCATCACGCGAGTCGATGCCACCCAGGATCTGTCCTACGCCGATGTCTACGTGAGGACTCTCACCGAAGATGCCCCGGTAGAGGACGCGATCTCCGGGCTCGAGAGCGCCGAAGGATTCGTCCGGAGGCGCCTTGGACGGGAACTCCATCTCCGCCGGATTCCCGACTTTCGATTTCACGCCGACCGGGCGCTCGAGCACGTACAGCGCATCGAGTCCCTGTTGGACCAAGCCCTGGGTGAGCACGAGGACGATGCTGGAGACTGATCTCCCGGCACTGCTCCTGGTGGACAAGCCGGAGGGGCCAACGTCTCACGACGTCATCCAGGTCGCGCGAAGGGCCCTCGGTGTCAGGCGCGTGGGGCACACGGGCACTCTGGACCCGTTCGCCAGCGGCCTTCTGCTTCTCTGTGTGGGGCGGTCCACTCGTCTCGCGGAGTACTTCCACCTGCTTCCCAAGACCTACTCCGCCACGGCAGTCCTCGGGGTCGAGACCGACACGGAGGACTGCACCGGAGAGGCCACGGCTAGCTCAGAGGAATGGCGGTCGCTGGGGCTCATGGACATCGAGGGAGCTGCCGAGCGCTTTCGCGGTGAACACGATCAGGTCCCCCCGGCGTTCTCGGCGAAGAAAGTCGCCGGGCGCCGGGCCTACGATGCTGCTCGTGCCGGTGACGCGATCGAATTGCAGGCCCGCACCGTGAACGTCCACTCTCTCGCGATCGGCGATGTCCGGCTCCCGGAGGTCGACTTCGTCGCCGAGGTCTCCACCGGCACATACGTACGGTCTCTGGCACGGGATCTCGGGAGGGCTCTCGGCTGTGGGGCTCACCTCAGCCGCCTTCGCCGCCTGTCCATCGGTCCGTTCAGCGTGGTCGATGCAGTGGGCCTGGCCGAACTGGCCGAGGCGGCGATCCCGGCGGGCGCCTCGCGGTCGGCTGCGCAGGCTCTGTCGTGGCTTCCGATTCGGAATCTGTCGGAGTCCGAGGTTTCGGAGGTCGAACAGGGGCGCAAGATCGCGGATCTCGCGAATTACGGGGACGAAGATCTTCCCGTGGCCATGGTCGCGGGCGAGCGACTGGTCTCAGTAGGCCGGCGAGATCCGGAAGGCCTGCGGCCCGAAAAGGTGTTTCATGCCGGCTGAAGTTCACGGGGGCCAGGAGAGCGGGTTGCCACCGGACGTCGGGGGGACCGTGGTGACCGTCGGGAGCTTCGATGGCGTGCACCGGGGGCACATGGCGGTCCTGAAGGAAATCACTCGGCGCGCCGCGGAGCGCGGATTGCACAGCGTTCTGGTCACGTTCGACCGTCACCCGTTGACCGTGGTGCGACCCGAGGCCGCGCCGGGACTCCTCACCACTCCGGACGAGAAGAAGGAGATTCTCTCTCAGTCGGGCCTGGACTACGTCGCCTTCCTGCCATTTACCAGGGCGCTCTCCGAATACGGTCCGGAGCAGTTTGTGGACCTCGTGCTGCGGAAGAGGTTCAGAGTCGCCGATCTGGTGATCGGATACGACCACGGCTTCGGACGCGGCCGAGAAGGCGACATCGATCTTCTTCGACGGCTCGGCGATGCCCATGGCTTCGCGGTCGACGTGGTACCGGCGGTTGAGTCCGGCGGGGCGCCCGTATCCTCGACCCGCATTCGCGCGGGTGTGGGGAAAGGTGAGATGGAGCGGGTCGAGATGGATCTGGGACGACCGTATTCATTCCGAGGTCCCGTGGTAACCGGTATGGGGAGGGGCAGGGACCTCGGTTTTCCGACCGCGAACATCGAGGCGCCGGGTGGCGGGAAGCTACTTCCATGCCAGGGCATCTATGCGGTTCGAGCCTCCCTTCGCACCGAAATCCGGTCGGGCCTTCTGCATTTGGGGCCGAGGCCCACCTTTGCAGGCTCCCCGCCGTCAATCGAGCTCTACATCCTGGATTTCGACGAGGATATCTATGGAGAGAGAGTCCGTGTCGATTTCCTGAAGCGGCTCCGGGATGTGCTGCCGTTCGGGACTGCAGCTGAACTCGTGGCACAGATGAAGACGGACCGTGACAGGGCGCGGGAGTATTTCGCCACGGCCGGTGACTGATTGGCACCAGCAGCGCCAGGCGACCGCCAGCTTTACAGATCACCGATTCGACGCTATTTTTCCATGCTTGGTATACGTCGGACACACGAACTTGGAACTTGAAGGAACTCATACAGATGACGCTGGGCACGGAAGAGAAGAAAGCGATAGCCGGCAAGTTCGGCTTGCACGAGGGTGATGTTGGTTCGCCTGCCATCCAGGTCGCCCAACTGACGGCCCGGATTGAGCACCTGACGGAGCATTTCCGGACGCACCCGAAGGATCACCACAGTCGAAGAGGGCTCCTCAAGATGGTGGGGCGCAGGCGCCGGCTGCTGGAGTACCTGAAGAAGAACGAATACGACCGATACAAGAAGGTGATCAAGGAATTGGGCCTGCGCCGGTAGAGAACGTGCAGGCATCGGAATGCGGCGGTTCGGTGGCGCACGGCGCCTTCGGACTGCCGTTTTTGTCGTTCCGCCCGTGCCCGCTACGATAGCGCGGGAGATTCGCGGCCGGGATGCGTGAGATTAAGACGTTGTAAGCTTGAGAAGAGCGGAAAGAGAAGAAAGAAGAGATGGCACACAGGATTGAGAAGGAATTCGCGGGTCGGAAGCTGATCCTCGAGACGGGTCGCATGGCGCGGCAGGCAGACGGGGCGATTCTCGCCCAGTACGGTGACACGGTGGTGTTGGTGACGGCGATGGCGGAGCGGAAGCAGTCCCGCATGCCGTTCTTTCCCCTGACCGTCGAGTACAGGGCGAAGACCTACGCGGCCGGAAAGTTCCCGGGCGGGTTCATCAAGCGGGAAGGGCGGCCGAGCGACAAGGAGACCGTATCGGCCCGGCAGATCGATCGGCCTTTGCGACCGCTGTTTCCCTCTGACTACCAGAACGAGACCCAGGTCGCCTGCTTCATCATTTCGGCCGATCAGGAGAACGACGCTGACGTGCTCGGAATGCTCGGCGCTTCGGCTGCCCTGACCATATCGCCGATTCCGTGGGGCGGGCCGATTGCTGGCGTCCGCGTGGGTCGAGTGTCGGGCGACTGGGTCATCAACCCCACGTTCGAGCAGCTCGAGTACTCGGACATGGACATCGTCGTCGCGGGGACGCAAGAGTCGATCGTCATGGTCGAGGGCGCCTCGGTCGAGATCAGCGAGGACGACCTGGTCGCGGCACTCGAGGTGGCCCACAAGGCCGTGAAGGAGCTCATCGCGATTCAGCACGAGCTGGTCGAGATGATCGGCGGACCTCCGCAGAAGTTCGACTACCCGCCCAAGGCCGTGTCGGCCGATTTCGAAGCGGCGGTTCGAGAGCGAGCATCGAGCAAGGTCGAGGAGGCGCTGGCGCTCCCGAACAAGGAAGAGCGGAACCAGGCCCTTTCGGCGCTGCGGGAGTCGGTCACCGCCGACCTGCAGGACGAGGAGACCTTCGCCGAGCATCTCGACGACCTGTCGAGCGTGATGAAGAGCCTCGAGAAGGAGACGATGCGCCGCCAGATCATCGAGCGTGGTGAGCGGGTTGACGGCCGTGGTCTGAGTGATATTCGACCGATCTCGTCCGACGTGGGGATCCTGCCGCGCACGCACGGTTCGGCCCTGTTCACGCGGGGGCAGACGCAGGCGTTGTGTGTGGCGACGCTGGGCACGATCCGGGATGAGCAGAGAATCGACTCGATCGATGTCCGCGAGGAGACGTCGAAGTCGTTCATGCTTCACTACAACTTCCCGTCGTTCTCCGTCGGCGAAGTGCGCCCGTTCCGGGGCCCGGGTCGCAGGGAAATCGGGCACGGGATGCTGGCAGAGCGGGCCCTTCAGTCGCTTCTGCCCGCGTACGACGAATTCCCCTACACGATTCGCATCGTGTCTGACATTCTCGAGTCGAACGGCTCCAGCTCGATGGCCACCGTTTGTGGCGGATCCCTGTCGCTGATGGATGCCGGCGTCCCGCTTCGTGGTCCCTGCGCCGGTGTGGCCATGGGACTGGTCAAGGAGGGTGACTCGGTTGCCATTCTCACCGATATCCTCGGAATCGAAGACGCTCTCGGCGACATGGACTTCAAGGTCGCGGGGACAGCGGATGGAATCACGGCGATCCAGATGGACATCAAGACCGACGGGCTGAGCCTCGACACGATGCGTGAGGCCCTGGGGCGTGCACGCGAGGGACGGCTGCACATTCTCGATGTCATGCGGCAGACGCTGGCCGAGCCGCGTTCGGAGATGTCGCAGTACGCTCCGCGAATCATGACGATCCAGATCAACCCGGAGAAGATCGGCGAGGTGATTGGACCGAAGGGCAAGACGATCCGGAGCATCCAGGAGCAGACCGGAGCCCAGATCAACATCGAGGATACGGGTGTCGTGACCGTCTCATCCGTGTCGGGTGAGGCGGCTGAGAACGCCCGCGCGATGATCGAGGCGATCGTCGAGGAGCCCGAGGTCGGACGCATCTACGAGGGCGTGGTGAAGAATACGACCACGTTCGGTGCTTTCGTTGAGATCATTCCGGGCACGGAGGGGCTGTGCCACATCTCCGAGCTCGAGGAAGGTCGCACGGAGAACACCGAGGACGTGGTTCAGCCTGGTGACGTCGTGCAGGTCAAGCTGCTGGCCGTGGATGAGCGCGGTCGGTTGAAGCTGTCCCGCCGCGCGGCTATGTCTGCGGACTGAGCCCGATGCGTTTCCGCGTCGACCGACGGCCCGGCAGGTGGGCGCAGTGAGGCCGACGTGGGAGGGCGGAGTGCTGACGGACCGGCCGGCTGCGCGACCAGCGGCAGGTGGCGGTGAAATGACGGAGCGTCTGGACCGTGAGGTCCGGCGCTCCGTTCTTTCATCCGGGACGGTTGTGCTGTCGGAGAGGATGGACTCGGTGCGTTCGGTGGCCGCCGGCGTGTGGGTACGCCGCGGAACGGCACACGAGCAGCCCGAATACCGAGGCATCGCCCACCTGCTCGAACACATGGTGTTCAAGGGCACCGCCAGGCGTTCCGCGCAGGAGATCGCTGCGGCGGTCGAGGGCACGGGCGGCTCGCTCGACGCGTACACCACGCACGAGCACACTTCCTTCCAGGTCAGGGTCCCGTCTGATCACACGGGTACGGGACTGGACGTGTTGGCGGACCTGGCGTTTTCGCCGGCTCTTCGCGTGGAGGACCTGGAGTTGGAGCGAGACGTGGTCCTGGAAGAGATCTCCCGGGTGGAGGAGACTCCGGACGACCTGGTGTTCGAGCTCCACTCCGAGTTCATGTACGATGGCCACCCCTATGGGTCTCCGATCCTGGGGACCAGGGAGACGGTCGAGTCGCTCGATGCCGCAAGCCTCCAGCAGCTGCACCGGGAGGCCTACCAGCCGGAGAACATGGTAGTGGCGGTCGCGGGACAGGTCGATCACGACGAGCTGCTGGCACAGGTCCGGGACCTGTGGCCGGCCGAGCCGGTCACGGGTCGCTTGGCCAACGTCCCGACCCTGCAATCGACGGCCGTCGGGTCGAGGGTGGTGCGTCGTGCCGGAGGCCGGCAGGTGCACCTCATTGCCGGGGCCCGGGGGCTCGACCACTCGAGTGCCCTCCGGCACGCCGCCATCGTGGTGGGGCAGGCCCTGGGCGGAGGGATGAGCTCGCGGTTGTTTCAGAAGGTACGCGAGCAACTGGGCCTGGCCTACTCGGTGTTCTCCTTCCAGTCCTTCTACGCCCGGGGAGGACACGTAGGTGCCTACCTGGCGACCCGCCCGGAAGCCGCGGCGGAGGCGCGCGACACGCTGCTCGGTGAGCTGCGGGCGCTTGCCGAACACGGGCTCTCGAGGGCCGAGCTGGACGAGGTGAAGGAGCAGATCAAGGGACAGATTCTGCTGTCCCTTGAGTCGCCTTCTTCCCGCATGCACCGACTGGCCGGGATGGTCCTTTATGAGGAGCCCTACAGGAATCTGGACACCCTGGTGGAGTTGATCGAGGGCATCGATCTGGACCAAGCGGCGGAGGCCTCGAAGTTGTATGATCCAGAGGGTCTGGCGGTGTTGGAACTCTGGCCCGCATAATCCCTTTATGCGGGTCTAACCGCTCTTTCCGGCGTCTTCCCTGGCGCCGTTTGGGCGAGTCGGACCGTGAGGTCCCGAATCGCCTCTGAAAGAACTGAACAAGGAGCTGCACCATGATTGTGGGGGTTCCGAAGGAAATCAAATCGCACGAGAACCGCATCGCGGTGGTTCCGGGCGGAGTAGAGGCGTTGGTGGCCCTCGGGCACGAGGTCCTGATCGAGAAGGACGGCGGGATCGGAAGTGGCTTCGAGGATTCCGCGTATACGTCCGTCGGTGGTGAGATCGTGGCCGACGTGAACGATCTGTGGGCGCGCGCGGACATGATCGTGAAGGTCAAGGAGCCGATCGCTCCGGAGTACGACAGGATCAGAGAGGGCCAGGTCCTGTTCACGTACTTCCATTTCGCGGCTGACGAGACGCTGACCCGCACCATCCTCGACCGGAAGTGTGTGGCGATCGCCTACGAGACCGTTCAGTTGTCGACCGGGGAATTGCCGCTGCTCACTCCCATGTCAGAGGTTGCCGGACGGATGGCAGTCCAGGAGGGCGCCAAGTACCTCGAGAAGAACCAGGGCGGATGTGGCGTCCTGTTGGGCGGAGTCCCGGGAGTGCTTCCGGCAGAGGTGGTGATTCTCGGTGGCGGTGTCGTGGGGACCAATGCTGCGTGGATCGCGGCCGGTTTCGGCGCTCACGTCACGATCCTGGACCTCGATCTGGATCGGCTGCGCTACCTTTCCGACGTCATGCCCGCGAACGTGGACACCCTGTTCTCGAATCGGCGCAATATTCTGGAGCAGATCTCCCGGGCCGACCTCCTGGTGGGTGCGGTTCTCCTGCCGGGTGCCAAGGCGCCGAGCCTGGTTCTGCGGGACGATCTGAAGCTGATGAAGGACGGCTCGGTCGTCGTCGACGTCGCCGTCGACCAGGGCGGGTGTGTGGAGACGGTGCGTCCTACCACCCACGACGATCCGATCTACGTGGTCGAAGGGGTGATTCACTATTGCGTGGCCAACATGCCTGGCGCCGTGCCACGTACCTCGACCCTCGCCCTCACGAACGCCACCTCGCCCTACATGCTGTCGTTGGCGAACAAGGGCTGGGAACGGGCGTGCCAGGATGATCCCGCGCTGGCCCTCGGTATCAACGCGGTAGATGGCAGGCTCACGTACGCGGCGGTCGGAGAGGCCTTCGGCATAGAGAGCATCGACGTTTCGGAGGTATTGTAGGCCTCTGGCGGGGTCCTGCGGGGCCCCGCCTTTCCTCCATGAAACGCGGAGTCTACATTCCCGAGCCGGTGGCCCGAGCCTTGCACAGGGAACCACCGAAAGCGGGCGTACGGCCTCGAGTATCCCGGATGATCCTGAACGGAACAGGCGATGTGGAAACGTCTTCTCAAGGGTAGCTTCCTACCGATCAACGACGTGGGCGTCGACCTCGGTACGGCGAACACGCTGGTCTACGTGGCGGGTGAGGGTATCGTGCTGAACGAGCCCTCGGTCGTTGCCGTCGAGAAGAGCACCGGCCGGATCATGGGGATCGGTCTGGAAGCGAAGCGCATGCTGGGTCGCACTCCGCACGGGGTAGAGGCAGTTCGCCCGCTGAAAGACGGCGTGATCGCGGACGTCGATGTCACGGAGATCATGCTTCGCTACTTCCTGAAGACCGTCACGGCGGATCGCGTGTTCAAAATGAGGCCGCGCGTCGTGGTGGGCGTCCCCTCCGGAATCACGGAGCTGGAGCGTCGGGCCGTCCGCTCGAGCGCACACGCTGCGGGTGCCAAAGAGGTGTACATGGTATCCGAGCCGATGGCCGCGGCCATCGGGGTGGGACTGCCCGTGGAGACACCCACCGGGAACATGGTGATCGACGTGGGTGGCGGTACGACGGAGATCGCGGTCATCGCTCTCTCGGGCCTGGTGGCCGAAACTTCGATCCGGGTCGGTGGCGACGAGCTGGACGAAGCAATCGTGTCGTTCCTGCGCAAGAACTACAACCTGCTCATCGGTGAGCCGACGGCCGAGGCGATCAAGATCCAGATCGGTTCCGCCTACCCCACCGAGGAAGAGCGGGACATGAGTGTGAAGGGCAGAGACCTCGTATCGGGCATTCCAAAGACCGTGCGGGTCAATTCTGCAGAGGTGCGCGAGTGCATGCTCGAGCCGATCCAGCAGATCGTTGGAGCCGTGCGCCGCGCGCTCGAGATCACGCCACCGGAGCTGGCGGCGGACATCGTCGACCGCGGTATCGTGATGACGGGCGGTGGTTCTCTCATTCGGGGCCTCGACAAACTCCTCCGTGAGGAAACTGGTCTTCCGATCCATGTCGATGAAGAGCCGCTGACCTGCGTGGTCAGGGGCACGGGCCGAGTACTGGACGACATCTCGCGCTATCGGAGCGTGCTTACCACCTGAGGAGGGCGTTGACGCATATCAACGTCGGCCGGCCCGAGAATCATCGTCGGGACCTGGTCATCGTAGTGGTTCTCCTGATCCTCTCCTGGTCCCTGGCGGGCCTGGATTCCTCACAGGCTCTAGGTCTCACCCGGCTGCTGCGAGGCTCGGTTCTCAAGCCCTTCCTCGCGGCGGATGCCGCATACGAGCGGCGGGCGGCGCTGGCCGCCCGGGCGGCGAGGCTGGAGACTGAGCGCGACCAGCTCTATATCCGACTGCAGGGGGCGACGGATCTCGAACGGGAGAACCGCGAACTGAGGGCCCAGCTCGCGCTTCCCGAGAGACGGCCGGGGACGTTCGTCGTTGCCGAGTTGATACCCGGTCGGCCTTCGATCGGTGATTCCCACAGCTTCCTCCTGAGAAGTCCATCCCTCGCGGAGACTCAGGTGCCGACGGGTGTCAGCGTTCCGGAGGGACTCGTCGGCGTCCTTCGTTCAATCTCGGGAGGGACCGGGCTCGGAGAGTTCTGGACACATCCAGACTTCCGGGTCAGTGTGCGTTCGGCGACGGGAGGAGCGACGGGCATCGTGCGAGCCTTCGTGGGAGAGGATGGCGAGACCTTGATGCTGGTGGAGGGCGTGCCCTACCAGGCGAGGATGGCGGAAGGAGCGATTCTCGAGACGGCCGGCCTGGGCGGTGTCTTCCCGAGTGGAATCCGAGTCGGGACGGTTCTCAACGAGTCTGCGTCCCGATCTGGCTGGTCACACAGCTACCAGGTGGCGCCTGCCGTGCAGCCGGGGGCCGTCCGGGCCGTCACTGCCTGGAACCGGGCCTCGATGGAGGCAGGTGTGGTGAGTCCGGATTCGTCTGCGATTCCGTCCGTGCAGGAGGAGGCGTCGGTTGACGAGCCTTAGGCGAGGGTGGAGCGCTGACGCGATCGTCGTCGTCACCCTGGTGGTGCTGCACTTCACCCTGTATCGGTTCTTCGGCCGGTGGCCGGCGATGCCGAATCTCCTCATCGGGGGGCTTCTTCTCGCGGCCCTGCGAATGCGAGCCGGCTATGCGGCGTTTCTGGGCTTTGGTCTGGGCGTGCTCGAGGCCGCCATGGGCATGGAGGGACTGGGCACTCTGTCGCTCGTTCTCGCGCTCGTGGGCTACCTCGGGGCGCGTTCGCGCGATCTGCTGTTCGCAGATGCCAGGCACTACGTGTTCATCTACCTGTTCCTCGGAACGTGGATCGCCGAGGTGGCGCTGATACTGGCCATGCCGGGTGTCCCGAACCTGCTGGGCGCCCTCGTTCTCGCTCCGGTGAGCGCCTTCGGGACCGCCGTAGTGTGCGGTGCGGGCGAATCGGTGGCCGCGACCCTTCGCCGGCCGTGACCCGGGAATGACGGCAGGAGAGGTCTCTCGTCTCAGTCGCGCGCGGCGGGCGCGTGCCGCCGCGGCCCTTCTCTTCACGGTGATCCTGATCCTCGCGGCGGCCTTCTTCCGTCTGCAGGTGTTGGGTGGCGGGGCCTACGAGTTGCAGTCCCGCAACAACCGGCTGCGTCCGATTCCCATACCCGCGGCGCGGGGGGCCATCTACGATCGGCACGGAGAACTGCTGGCCGAGAGCATCCCTGGATACTCGTTGTCTCTGTTGCCGGCGCCGCCCGACTCGGCCCGGGTCACTCTTGAGCGGCTGGCTCCCTACCTCAGTCTGACGCCCGACGGCATCGACGGGATCCTCGAGCGGCGCAGCCGGAATCCTCAGCTTCCGGTGCTCGTGAAGGACGACTTGAGCTTCGGACAGGTGGCGTCGGTGGAGGAACGGCGCCCTGAGTTTCGCCTTGTCGTGATCGAGACCCACCCCCGCCGGCGCTACCCGGCTGGGGCCGCGGTAGCGCATGTGACGGGATACGTCGGGGAAATCAGTGAGGGGGAGCTGGACAGCGATGCGTTCGTCGAGTACGAGGCCGGCCGCACGGTGGGCAAGCAGGGGGTTGAGCGATCGTACGAGTCGCTGCTGGCCGGCGCCGCGGGAACTCGCTATGTGGAGGTCAACGCACGCGGCTCCATTGTGCGGGAGTTTCCGTCTGATCTCGCCAGGGCCGCGGAACCGGGAGCGGACCTGAACCTCACTCTGGATCTTGGCCTGCAGCAGTTCGCTGACTCGATCTTCCCCGAGGGTGACGTCGGCGGGGCCGTCGCGCTTGATCCCCGAACCGGCGAAGTTCTCCTCCTCTACAGTCACCCCAGCTTCGATCCGAATCTGTTTGTGGGCGGGATCAGCGAGGTCGAGTGGGCCGCCATCCGGGACGATCCCGGCCAGCCCATATTGAATCGCGCCACCGCGGCCCTGTATCCACCCGGCTCTACGTGGAAGCTCGTTCTGGCGACCCTGGGGCTGCGGCAGGGTGCGGTCGGGATTGACACGTACATGCCGACATCCTGCCGAGGTGCGCTTCAATTCGGCCGAAGACCCTTTCGATGCTGGAAGCCCGAAGGGCACGGGCCGTTGGATCTGTCGGCGGCGATCAAGGAAAGCTGCAACGTCTACTTCTACCAGTTGGGCCTGCGGCTGGGGCTCGACCCCCTCCTCTCCGGCGTGGACGGACTGGGATTCAACCAGGCCACTGGAGTGGATCTTCCCGGCGAAATCTCCGGTCGCTTCCCGCCTTCGAGAGACTGGTACGACCAGAGATTCGGACGGAGAGGGTGGACGGAGGCGGTAGTCCTGAACCTGTCTATCGGACAGGGTGAGACGGAACAGACGCTCCTCCGGATGGCGCAGTTCTACGCGGCCCTGGCCACCGGAGAATCCCCTGTCGTGCCGCACCTTCTTCAGTCCGATGTACTTCAACAGCTGCGGGAAGACTGGAGCCTGGATCTGCCTGAGGCCCGTCGACGGGAACTGGTGTCAGCGCTCACTCGTGTCGTCAACGAGCCCGGGGGCACTGCCTACTGGCACAGACCGCGAGAATGGACGCTGGCCGGCAAGACCGGAACGGCTCAGAACCCGCATGGCGAGCCACATTCCTGGTTCGTCGGGTTTGCGCCGGCGAACGACCCGCGCATCGTCATCGCCGCCATCGTCGAGAACGGTCACCCGGACAACCAAACGTCCCTGGCTGTACCCTTCGCGTCGGAGGTGGTGTCGCGCTACCTCCGGTCCGAGGGAGTTCCGCCGGACCGTGCGATCGTAGCCCCGGCCCCGATTTCAATACCGGCCGGCACTGACGTGGAAGGCGGTGTCCAGTGAGGCCAGAGCGTGCGTCTGCCCTCTACGGCCTTGGTGACCCCTCCCTGCTCGGCGGGGCACTGCT
>JBATJK010000198.1:0-33435 GCA_049668445.1 Gemmatimonadota bacterium | reverse complement strand
ACGCGCGACACACGTTGCACGAACCTGAGAGATTTGCCACATCCGAAGCCTGTATCGTTCAGGACGTTTCTTCGATATCGGCTTCCCACGTCACGGATACGGCGCCGCTGAGGCTGACCGCGGTCGGGCACTTCGCCGCGTGCCGCTCGAGGGCGCGATCCACCTTGTCACGCACGGACGCCGGAATCCTGAGCCGGTAGCGGACGATGATCCGTGTGAGTACCGGCAGTCCTTCCACAACCTCGTTCACGCCTTCCACTTCTGCCGAGATGTCCTGGGGCGCCAGCAAAATCCCGCGCACCTCCAGTGCGCCATTGAGAGTTCCCAGCATTCAGCCACCCGTGGCCGCCACGATGTAGTCCACGGGAAGCGGCAGGTTCTTCCCCTCCAGCCGGTAGTGTTCCTTGATCACCCCATGGACCCCCATCTCGAAATGGACGCCCGTGGCGATCTCCGCCGAGCGGTGCACACCCTCGATCTTCTTCACCGTCGCTCGAGCCTGATAGATCGGACTGCTCATACCGGGTACTCTCCTGTTCGATACCGCCAGGGTGCCGGCGGCCCTTCCCTCGGACCGCGCTGCCTTCTAAGGTAGCCCGGAACGGGCCGGCACCGCATGACTACACGAAGCGGGCGGCTCGGGCCAAACTCTTGAAAGGAGTTGTCTTGATGTCACCCGATGTATACAAGTTCGTGCACGTCGCGGGAATCCTGATGGTCTTCATGTCGCTCGGAGGCCTCGCCCTGCATGGCATCAATGGCGGGACCAAGGACTCCAACGGGGCGCGGCGGCTTACCACCATGACGTACGGGATAGGGCTCTTCCTGATCCTGTTGGGTGGGTTCGGTTGGCTTGGCGCGGCCGGTATGATGAGTGCCGGGATGCCGGGATGGACGTGGGCCAAGCTGGGTATCTGGATGGCGGTCGGCGCTCTTCTGGCCCTGCCCACGGTGAAGCCCGAGCTCAGCCGCCTGGTGTGGATCGCGGCCCCGCTCCTGGGCGTGCTGGGGGCCTGGCTTGCCCGCACCAAGCCCTTCTGATCCGTCATGCGCGTCACCGGCCTGTACGTCTATCCGCTGAAGTCGGCCCGGGGCCTCTCGCTACGCGAAGCGAGACTCGACGCGTTCGGCATCGAGGGTGACCGGCGGTGGTGCCTGGTGGGAAACGACGGTCGAGTGATCACGCAGCGTGACTGTCCCGTTCTCGCGACTCTCGACGTCATTCCGAAAGAACACGGACTCGAGTTGCACGCGGCGGGACGACGCCCCCTGCGGGTCAGCCAGCCCGAGCCCGGCCCCGAGACACAACCGGTAACGGTGTGGGCGGATCTCACGGCAGGCCTTGCCGTCGGTGAGGACGCTGACTCATGGCTGGAGGGCCTCCTTCAGCGCCCCTGCCGGCTCGTGCACATGCCATCGACGACTCACCGCCAGGTCAGCCTCTCGTACGGTCAACCCGGAGACCGGGTCAGCTTTGCCGACGGCTACCCGCTGTTGCTCACGAACGAAGCTTCGTTGTGCGAGCTGAATCGGCGTATGGATTCGACTCTGCCCATGGACCGGTTTCGCCCCAACGTCGTGGTCGATGGCGGTGAGCCTTTCGCAGAAGACGACTGGGCCCGCATCCGACTGGGGGATACGGAATTCAGGGTCGTGAAGCCGTGCGCTCGCTGCGTCGTGACCACCACGAACCAGCAGACGGGGGCCAGGGGCAAGGAACCCTTGCGCACCCTGGCCACGTTCCGAATGGCCAATGGCAAGGTGATGTTCGGGGAGAACCTGATACACGACGGACCGGGTCCGGTGAGGACGGAAGACCCGGTCGAGGTACTTGAACGGCGCGGCGCCGGGGGCTGATCCCCCGCCTCAGATCAGGTGCAGGGGTGCTCCGGAAGCTCCACCGGACGCAGGGTGTAGTTCCGCGGCTCGAACACGGCGCCTGTCGCTTCGAAGTACGCCTTCCAGAAGTCCTTCACCCGCTGACTCGCCCCGGTGTCCACCCGGGCACCGATCACGTACACGCACAGACCGGTGAGATCGGGAAGAGTTCCGTTGGCACGCTGGGTGTCAATCCACCCGGCCGGCGGCATCTTCCGGAGGCCTTCCATATCGATGCTCCGGTTCGACTGCAGCATGTCCGAGAAGATATACAGCGTGGCCTCACGTCCGCGCGCTGCCTGAAGATCGGCACTCACGTCGTGCAGGGTCGACAGGATGTCCGTCCCGTCGATGTCGCTCCGACCCGTCGTGTCGGTGAACACCACCAGGTAGTCCTGGGCATCCCTCAGGAACCGGGCCCGCGTAACCGAATCCCGCGTCATGGCCTGCTCGGTGAATTGCCGCTGCGGAATGGTCTCAGACCACCGATGCGGCGGCTCTTCTAGAGAGAGTTGGAGGAGCTCGTGGGCCGCAATTCGGTCCCCATGATCCAGCTTCCTGATGCGCTCGTTCGTGAGTTGCCTCGCCAGCTCGAGCTGGTGGTTCGAGATGCTCGTCGAGCGGTCGTACGTGAAGACGACCAGCTGGGGCGTCGATCGCTTGACGACGCCGCCTTCGCCCTCGCCACCGGCTGCGTTGCCTTCCTGGGTACCGCAGCCCGCGAAAGTCACTGCGCCAAGCAGCGCAAACAACAGCCGCGTCTTTCGGATCACCATGCCGTAGCCTCTTCAGTAAACCTGGCCCGAGTCTTGTCGAACCTGTCCTGCAGGTCCCGCCGCTCCGCTTCGTAATCCTCGGGGTCGCGCATCAGAAGGTCGCGCGTGTCCCTCTCATCCACGCCGAGCTTCAGCTCGACCGGATCGGCGAACGCCTTGATCTCCCTCGCGTCCAGGCCCCGCAATCGACCGTTCTCGGCCCGGTAGGCCACGATCGTCGCTTCAAGCTGGCTGGCCAGCGCGGGCGCCTCCCGCAGGGGTGCTTCAGAAAGTAAACTCGACAGCTCCCGAATGGTACGGACGGCGTCTCCCATCGCATCCGCCACCCGTTGCTGTGTCGCGTCACCGAGGTTCACCAGTTCGCGCCTCTGGCGCTCGAACGGAGTGTCGTTGAATCGATCCCGACGCCGGTCTCTCATATGGAAGTAGGCGGCCGATATCGCAACGAGAATCAGCGTGGTGTTGAGCAGCAGGATCGGGAAGCTCAGGCCGCTCATCGAAGCCGCGTACTCCCGCTGCTCCTTGGCCAGCGCCTCCAGGTCGTCCGCCCGGTTCGCCTGCTCGTTCGCGGCGACGAGGTTGCCGTCCACCCTGAGCCAGCTGGCCGTGCGCCGGAGCTCCTCGATCTTGGAACTGTCCTGGGCGAAGCGATCCACGGCCACTTCGCCGAGCGTGACGCGCGCCTCGAAGAGCACTCCGATCACGAGCACCAGCCCGATCCCTGAAAGGACCATCGGCACCACGAACTCACCGGCCGACCGCTTGCCCAGGGTCTCCCCCGTGCGCCGGGCCGACTGGTGCATCATGAGCGACCGGAGAGAGTGCCCGAAGAAGTGCGCGAGCACACACAGGAACGTGACCACACCGGCGGCCAGCAGGGCCGCGTCAGGCCTGAGGATGAACTGAGATGCGACGCGCAATCCCCCGGCAAGCCAGCCCTCGCTGGTCTCGGCGACGTATCGCAGCTGCTGCTCGGTCAGCGGATCGCGAGGAAGAAGCGCCCCGAACACCGGAGCGTTCGCGAGGAACTCCACGATTCCGAGAAAGCCGATGGCCAGCGCATACCAGTGCGTCTTGAACTGGCGGGTGGCGGGTTCGGCCTGCTGCTCGCCCGACTCCTCCTCCAGTGTGCTCTCCACCACGCTGCGGTTCATGTCCCATCGCTTCTTGAGACGGAACAGCTCACTGGTGGCACGCTCGAATCGATCGGTGTCGAGGGATATCCCAGCCAGGGTACGCGTGATCCGACCCTCCAGCTCGGCGACCACCGAATTCAGACGGGAACGCTCGCGAGCCTGCCAGTTCCTGAACAGCGACACCGCGCGATCACGCAGCTCCGCCTCCGACTCGGCTCGACCCTCGGTCTGCACGTCCGGAATGTCCGCATCGGCGTCGCGGGATGCCATCTCCACGGCTGCTTGCCGCAGGCGGCGAACGCTGAGGCCCACGTTCTCCTCGAGGGCCGCCGTCGCTGTTTCCGGAATCGCGCCAGGATCCGGAGCGCCAGGCTCTGGCTCCGGGGACTCGACCTCAGAGGCGGGTGGCGGGGCCGGCTCCACGGTATCCGTAGCATCCCACACGGAGTCGGAAGGGCCAACCGGCTCTGGAGCCCACAATGGCTCGTCAGGTTCAGGCGCAGCAGCATCTCTCACCCGGTCGAGCCAGGTGGGATGCGCGGGCGAGGCGTCATCATCTGCGGAATTGTCGCCATCGGTCAACGGAGCCGTGTCCGGCTCAACGGCAGCGGCTCTCGCCTCACGGTTTCGTGCGCTCATCTTCCCCTTCTCATCCATTGCGTCTCCGCCTTCCGCGAGTCAGCGCCCCAGAAATCAGACATCGACCGGTGTCCTCTGCAAGCCGCTCCACCGCGGAACTCCACGGACATTCGGATTCGGCAAGAACGCGGCCACCGGATCGAATCCGGTGTCGATTCCTGTAATTATCTGTTTCTGCAACACATACAACGGGCACGCGTTCCCTCCGGCAACACGCCTCGATGCGACAATTTGCGCGCTTCGCGAATCGATTCCCGGCCGGGACGGAGACCGCTCCCCCCGGGAATATCGATAACATGAGAGAGTGCCTTGAGCAACGAGAATCCTAGTACATCCGCTCTCGGTGGATTTCCCGTGCCATGGCCCGGGCAGCCTCGGCCAGCGTCTTTTCGACTTCGAGAAGTGCCCGCTCGAGAACCGCGTCCACCTCGTTCTCAGAGGTCAGTGTCATCGCGGCATGCTCTGCGTAGTCCACGATATCATCCACGCGGCTGCGAACGTCGTTCTTGATCGCGTGGAGCAGAGCCTCTGTCGACTCGCTGTACTGCATGGCTTCCGCTCCTTTCATGAGTTCTCCCGGCGTTCTAAGGGCAAACCGGCTGCCATTCGTGGCAACGAGAACGGGGTATTGCCGTAACTACAACCAGATCAACTTTTTAAGAGACTCACACGAGGCATCTCGGGAGATCGACGGGGGCCCGAGATGCGTTTTCGAGGTGGCAAAAAGCCAAGACGATCCGCAAAAGGTGCGTGCTTGCATGGGTTGAGCCTGAGATGAGACCGGGGCCCAACCTGAACGAGCGTTCGGGGCCGTGCTGCGAAACGGAGTTGCTCCATGACGTCGAATCCCGGGCTCCAGGCGATCCGGCCGCGACCCGCGCCACCGACTGGCCGGGGGGGATTCGCCCTCGTGGTTGTATTGATTCTGCTCACGGCCCTGTACCTCGGCGCGACGGGGATCTTCCTGGCGGCCCGGGCCGAACTCAGGATCGGTATCAGCCACGCGGCGTCGAGCCAGGCGTTCTACCTCGCGGAATCAGGGCTGTCCACGTGGCTGGCCTCGGACGTTCAACCCTCGGTGGCGGAGTACACGATTGCGGGCGAGACCGTCACCGTTCGATCCGTGATGTTGCTCCGGGTGGATTCGGTGACCCTGCTGTATCGAATCACCGCGCACGCTACGGTCGGGAGTGGACATGAGAGCGATCCGGGAATGGCGAGTCGCGAGACCAGCTTGTTGGGAACGCGGATTCGGTCTGATCCTGTCCGCGCGATCACCGGCTCGTGGAGGGAGGTCCTGTAGGCGGGTACCCGTCAGCGGGGCAGGTATCGGATCAGCAGATCGAGCACCGCGTCCGGGTTCTCCATGTTGATCCAGTGCCCGCCTTCGAGTGCTATCAGTCGGACGCACTCGCCGTCGGCTTCCAGGCGACTGATGCGGGCGGCTGCGGCCTCGTCCATGATCGAGCCCCGCGTCGCGCGGACGAAGATCACTTCTCGACCGGGTACCGACGGATCGACGACGGACCACAGGTCTTCCCGGTAGAAGTCCTCGAGGAGAAGGTCGAGTGCGGCCAGGTCGAACTTCCAGCGATACCCGTTCGGGCTCCGCACCAGGTTCGTGGCTGTCCATTCAGCGATGTGCAGGTTGAAGCCTGCCCCCTGCACCGCCTTGACGACCTCACCGCGATCGTCGAACCGCTCGGGCAGTCCGGCCAGGAGGGCCAGGAGACGGTCCGCACCGGCCTCGGTCCGACCCGCCGAAGGGGTGCTGTCCATCACCCACACCTGTCTCAGGGTCGGGTCGCCCGCGCGGGCCGCCGCCAGGGCGACCTTGCCTCCGAACGAATGACCTACGATCACCGTCTCCGCAGCCTCGAGTCGCAAGCTGAGAGAATTCACATCACTCGCACTGGCCGCCACGGTGTGCGGCGGGGCGAGTCCCTGGCTGTCACCGTGGAGCCTGAGGTCCACCAGGACGACCCCCCAGTCGGGTCGCGCCTCCACCACGCCCCGGCCTATCGAGGCCCAGTTCCGGCCCGCGCCCAGGAAGCCGTGCAGAAACAGAACCCAGCGGTCAGGAATGGTCCCGGGAGTGTGGATCCGACGGTGCGCGAGCGTGATGGGGAGCTCGCCGATGGATCGACTCTCCGGCAGGCGCCCTGTCATGGTTCGGAATGGCCGGGGCGGACGGTCGCCCCGCGCGATGCCGCAGAGCGCAGGGCGGCCGCGTAGGCCTGCTCGGTGCGATCGAGCATCCGCTGAACGGAGAACGCCGCCGAAACGTGGCGGCGACCGGCGTCCCCCAATCGGTTTCGCAGCTCACGATCCGCCAGCAGCGCGGAAATTGCCTGCGTGAGAGCGTCGGCATCGCCCGGAGGGACCAGGAGGCCGGTCTCACCGTGTACGACAGCCTCGGGAATCCCTCCCACCACGGTGCTGACTACGGGTCGGGCCACTGCCCCGGCTTGCAGCAACGACTGCGGTACCCCCTCGTTGCGCAGAGACGGCTGACAGAAGATGTCGAACCCGGCCAGGACGATCGGTATGTCCTCTCGAAGACCCACGAACCGGACCGATTCCTCGATTCCGAGTTGCCTCGCCAGGGCCTCGAGATTTGAGCGCTCGGGGCCATCACCCACGACGACAAGGGAGCACGCGGGGTACGATTCCAGGATCCCCGGGAACGCTCGCAGCAGAACGGCGTGCCCCTTGTCCTGCCGGAGGTAAGCGACGACGCCAATGACCGGCCCCTCACCGGGGACACCGAGAGCGCGACGCGCGTCGGCACGATCTCCCGAATCGGGACGGAAGCGCTCCAGGTCCACACCCGTTGGAATCGACATGGAACGCGTCAGCGGCACGAGCCCCGAATCAGCCAACTCCTCTCGCACCGCCTCACCGGTGGTGATGACGTAGTCGGCCTGCCCGTAGAGAAACCGGTGACCCGGGCCCGGTTTGACTCGCACCGAGATGTGGCGACTTCGCACCAGCGCGCCCGCCCGAGACCCCAGAGGTCGCATGAGCGCCGCAGTCCAACTGTCAGCCGAGCTGTGCGAATTGACGACGTCCGGCTGCAGGCGACGAATCCAGGAATCGAGAGCCAGGGCGTTGGCCGGCAACAAAGCGCGCCGGAACGACATGGGGATCACTTCGAGCCCCGCATCCGAGGCACGGCCGGCCAGTTCACCGCCCGGGGTCGCGGCAATCCACACGTCGTGCCCCCGGTCGCGCATTCCGAGACTCTCGGCCAGGACGCGACGCTCCTGGCCGCCCATGACCGTCGAAGACTCTGTGTGTACGATGCGCACGCGCGATTCCAATCAGAGCGGGAAACAGAGACGTTGACATCCGAGGTTGCGGCGCACAATACGAACGTTGGATACTGCCCCGTCGAACTGACACCATGCGGTACCGCCGAACCGCTCGAAGGAGGCGACCCGATGTCGAACAAGACCGCCGCAGGAGGGCGAAAGGCCACTCTTCGATGCGCCTTCTGCCTCAAGCTGAACCGGGTGGACATGGAGCGGGCCGTCGACCGGCCCGTGTGCGGCGACTGTGGTCGCCCGTTCCTGCTCGACCGTCCCGTGAAGATCGGCGGTGACGACCTGGACCGACTGGTTCGGGAATCGGGTGTCCCCGTTCTCGTGGACTTCTACGCTGACTGGTGCGGGCCCTGCAAGATCATGGCACCGGTACTCGACGAACTGGCGGCGGATCAGGTGGGTACGCTCCTGGTCGCAAAGCTCGATACGGACGCGAGCCCGCAGGTCTCGGCTTCGCTGGGAATCCGCGGTATACCGACCCTGATCCTGTACCGGGGCGGTGACGAGGTGGCCCGGCAGACGGGCGCGGTTCCCCGGAGCAAGCTTGACGAGATGCTGGACGCTGGCTGATCGCCCGTCCGCTTGTCACAATGGGATGAAGTCGAGTATTCTGGCCATATGGACATACGTCTCCTCGACCCCCGGACCCGGAGGGTGTTGTGACCTGGTTTCTGATTCTCCTGGCGATCGTCGCCATTGTCGGCGTCACGATCTACAACTCGCTCGTGAAGATGCGCACGCAAGCCCGGGGCGCGTGGGCCGACATTGACGTTCAGCTGAAGCGCCGTTGGGACCTGATCCCCAACCTGGTGGAGACGGTGAAGGGCTACGCCAGCCACGAAAAGGACACCCTTGAAGCCGTGATCAACGCGCGAAACCGGGCCATGTCGGCATCCGGTCCGGCGGACAAGGCGCAGGCCGAGAACATGCTGAGCGGAGCGCTCAAGTCTCTGTTCGCTCTCTCCGAGGCGTATCCGCAGCTCCGCGCCGTCGAGAGCTTCACGAGCCTGCAGGGTACGCTCGGGGAGATCGAGGACGCCGTGCAGAACTCTCGCCGGTACTACAACGCGGTCGTTCGCGACTACAACACCAAGGTCGAGCAGTTTCCGTCGGTGATGGTGGCCAACGCCTTCCGGTTTCAGAAGGAGGAGTTCTTCGAACTGGACGACGAGGCGCAACGCGAAGGTCCGACCGTCAGCTTCGGCGAGAGCGGGGCCTGACGGGGGGTACGCTGGTGAAGTCCACGCTACCGATCCGAGTGCTCCGCCCGGCGTTCGCCGCGGCGTGCCTGGCGCTGCTGTCTGCTCCAGCCGGCCTGCCGGCGACGCACTCAGAAACTCCCACCGGCGATATCAGCACCCTCCGTTCCTGGCGCGTCGAGGACTTCCGCGCCGACGTCCATGTCCTGCGCAGCGGTGTCGTCGAGGTCGTCGAGACTCTGAAGGTGCGTTTCGAAGGGACCTACAACGGAATCTTCCGCACCATCCCGGTTGAGTATCGGACACGGGCCAACCTGAACTACACGCTGGGCCTCGAAGTGCTGAGCGTAGAGGACGAGGTAGGCCAGGGGCTGCGCTACGAAACGAGCCGTGAGCGGCACTACAGGAAGATCAAGGTCTGGGTACCCGGAGCGTCGGATGCGGTTCGCACCGTCGTCATCCGATACCGGGTCGACAACGCTCTTCGCTTCTTCGAGGAAGACGACCAGGCCTGGGATGAGCTGTATTGGAACGTCACGGGCGACGAGTGGCCCGTCCCGATCGAGCGGGCCAGCGTCAGCGTGCGCTTGCCTGCCCAGGTAACCGGAGTTCGTGCTCGTGGGTTCACCGGGGGCTACGGGTCCACGGAGGAGTCCGTGGAAGTGGGGATTTCCGACCACGTGGTGACCGTCCGGTCGATGCGGGGGCTCGGAATTCACGAGGGTCTCACGGTGGCGATCGCCTGGGATTCGTTCATCACCCAGCCGGCCGGGGCCGTCGCGAGCGGGATCGAGCCTCAAGCCGCCCTGTCCGGCGAGTACCTGATACGGCGGCCCACCCTGTGGGACAGGATTCTCAGGTTCTTCCGCAGCAACTGGCCGCTTCTGATCCCGCTCCTCGCCCTCTTCGCGATGCACCGGATCTGGACACGTCATGGCCGCGACCCGCAGCGGCGGGCCATCGCGCCGATGTATGAACCACCGCCGGGCCTCACCCCGTCCGAAGTAGGGACGCTGGTCGACAACCGGGTCGATCTTCGGGACGTGACGGCCATGCTGGTGGATCTCGCGGTCCGCGGCTACCTGGTCATCGAGGAGACGGAGCAGGACAAGTTCCTGGGACTGATCAAGGAAAGCGACTACGTCCTGGAGCTGCAGAAGGGGGGCGAGGACCTCTCCGGACTGAAGGGTCACGAGCGAAAGCTGCTCAGGGCCGTGTTCGGCTCCCCGCGGGCCGGAGACCGCGTCCACATGTCGGACCTCGAGAACGAGTTCTACAAGGACCTCCCGGGTATCAAGGAACAGATCTTCTCCGAACTGATGAAGCTCAAGTACTATCGAAGCCGTCCCGATCGGGTACTCGTCAGCTGGATCGGCATCGCGATCGCGACCGGCCTGGTGGTGGGCGGAGGGGGTCTGGTCCTCGCGGCGCGATTCGGCATGGCCCCGCTGACCACGGTGCTGGCCGGGGCCTTCACGGGCGCGATCGTCCTGGGTTTCGGGATCTTCATGCCCGCCCGAACCGTTGCCGGAACGCGGGCCCTGGAAGCCGCCCTGGGCTTCGAGGAGTTCCTGCAGCGGGTGGAGTCGGACCGGTTCAAGAAGATGATCACAGGCCCGGAGATGTTCGAGCGTTACCTGCCCTACGCGATGGCCCTTTCCGTGGAGAAGAAGTGGGCCGCCGCCTTTGCGGACATCTACCGCGAACCGCCCGACTGGTACAGGGGCACGGGACACCGTGGCTTTCACCCGACCCTCTTCGTGGGCGACCTTTCTGGCATGACCCAGCACGCCGCAACCGCAATGACCTCGGCGCCACGAAGTTCTGGCGGATCCGGCTTCTCCGGAGGCGGGGGCGGGGGCTTCTCGGGTGGTGGATTCGGGGGAGGCGGAGGCGGGGCGTTCTGACCGATTCTCCTGCTACAGCGCGGAGACGCCGCGGCATGTACTTTGCCGGCGTCGGCAGGGGCGCCCACGCGGGTGACTGTCCTACACGATGGCCTGTTCCTTAGCATTTCATACGGAGGAAGTGATGTCATTTTCGGTTGGCAATAGAACGTCGATTCGGACGGCGCTCGTGGCCGTTCTCCTCATGTCCACGGCCTCGGCGGCGGCCGCGCAGACTGACGGTTCGGAACGCATCTCCAGCGGTATCGACGCGGCGGCGGCCCGGTATTCCGCTGACGTGAACTGGCTCGCGGACGACATGCGGCAGGGCCGCGGCCTCGGCTCAGAGGGCCTGGCCAGGGCCGGGCTGTGGATGGAACAGCAGTTCAAGAGCATTGGTCTGGAGCCGGCCGGCGACGACGGCGGCTACCGTCACGTGTTCGGAGTGCCTATTGCCGATCCCTCCAACCCGCACGCCCAGAAGGGTTTCGTCTACGCGTTCAACGTGATCGGACGTATTCCGGGCAATGGCGACCTCGACGGCGTCGTGCTGATCGGCGCACACTACGATCACCTGGGCTTCGGTGGAGAGGGATCGCTCGAGCCCGACTCACGGGCCATCCACAATGGCGCCGACGACAATGCCTCGGGCTCGGCCGCCCTCCTCGAAGTCGCGCGTCAGATGTACGAGCGCCGCGGGCAGCTCAAGCGTGATGTCGTGTTCATGGCCTTCTCGGCGGAGGAGCGGGGCCTGGTCGGGGCAAGCAACATCGTGCGCCAACCGCCGGAGGGACTGGACATGGAAGACGCCGTAGCCATGCTCAACATGGATATGGTGGGACGACTGCGCGACGAGAAGCTGTCGGTGCTCGGAGGCGATTCGGCCGAGGAGTGGGACGACCTGGTGGCTCCGCTGTGCGAGCGATACGGGTTGGAGTGTTCCATCGGCGGTGACGGCTTCGGTTCATCGGACCAGGCTGCGTTCTTCGCAGCGGACATCCCGGTCCTGCATTTCTTCACGGGCACGCACGCCGAATACCACAAGCCGTCCGACGACGCCGACCTGATCAACGCCGAGGGAGGAGCGCGCGTCGCGTGGCTGGTTTCGGACGTGGGCGGGACGATCGCCAACCGAGAAGGCGACCTGACCCTGGTGAAGACCTCTGACGGCCCGCAGCGGGGTATGGCGCTGAAGGCCCGCCTGGGGACGATCCCGGACTACGCCGGCCCTTCCGATGGGTCTCCGGGGCTTCTGCTGTCCGACGTCCGACCGGACAGCCCGGCTGAGGCCGCCGGCCTGCAGCGAGGAGATATCATAGTCCAGATCGGTGAGATGGAGATCGCGAGCGTGCAGGACTACATGGTGGTGCTGTCCGAAGCCAACCCGGGTGATACCGCACCGATCGTGGTGATCCGCGACGGTGAACGGGTCGAACTCGAGGTCACCTTCGGCGCTCCTCGATAGGCGGCCGGACAAGTGATGCTGTCACTGAAGATCGTCCTGTTCGCAACCGACTTCTCGCCGCTGGCGGACGCGGCGCTCGATCACGCGCTGGCGCTCGCGCAGAAGCACGGGGCCGTTCTCCACATGCTGCACGCGGTCGTTCTGCACGCGGACGACCCCAACGACCCCGCGCATCACTTCCCGGACGCTGAACAGATCAGGGGCCGGCTCGAGGAGATCGCAGAGAGCCGTATGGCGAGTCAACTCGAGACGCGCAGCGCGGGCGAGCTGGAGGTGGTCCGGGCGCAGCGCAGGGGAATGTCTGCCGCCCCGGTGATTCTGGAGTACGCCGAGGAGATCGACGCTGACATCATCGTGATGAGCACGCATGGAAGGCGCGGGCTCAGCCACGCCCTGGTGGGGAGCGTCACCGAGGAAGTCGTACGTCTATCCAATCGCCCCGTGTTGACGATTCGTGGTGCGGCCACGGGTGAGGTCCACCCGCGTATCGACCACGTTCTGGTTCCGGTGGATTTCTCGAGACACTCGGAGGGCGCGGTGAGACACGCGCTCGAGTTCTGTCGCGCGTACGGTTCCCGCATGCACCTTCTGCACGTCTTCGAGCAGCCCGTAACCCCGGAGGTGTACGCGGGCGGAGGGCCGGCGGCGGTGTCTGACTTCTCGCTGGTCGAAGGCAGCCTGCGAGAGGCACTCCTCGGAGTGGCGACGAGGGCCGGGGCCGAGGTGGAAACCGAAGTCCACGTAACGGAAGGCCGTGCCGTCACGGGAATCCTGGAGGCGGCGAAGGAGCTTTCGGTGGATCTGATCGTCATCGCGACGCACGGTCTCGGAGGCCTCACGCACGTCATGCTCGGCAGCGTGACGGACAAGGTGCTCCGGCGCGCCGATTGCCCGGTTCTCACGGTCAAGGCGTTCGGGAAGTCGCTGCTCGAATGAGTGATTCTGACGGAGGCCCGATGGCAGGCGACGAACAGCCGGGGAGCCGGGGACTCGGGACGCTGGACGCGCTGTACGAGAGCACGAGGGCCCTCGGCCTCCACGACTCGCTCGATGAACTTCTGAACGAAGTGCTCGATCGGGCGCGCGAGTTGATCGGTTTCGAGCACGCTGCCGTCATGCTCCTCGACGAGGAGACCGGCCGCCTGACGGTCGAGCGACTCACCGGGTACGGCGAGCGGGCTCCCGAGATGCGGCGGGCCTCGCTCGTCCTGGGCCAGGGCCTCAGCGGGTGGGCGGCCGCCAATCGAGAGTCCGTCCGCGTGGGCGACGTATCCCAGGACCCGCGGTACCTGCCGGGACTGGCCGAGGCGAGATCAAACCTGGCGGTTCCGTTGATCGTAGGGAATCGGGTCGCCGGAGTGATGAACGTGGAATCGGACCGCCTGTACGCCTTCACTCCGGAGCACGAGAAGCTGCTCACCGTACTTGGGACCCAGGCCGCACTTGGCATTCTCGCGTTTCAGGCCCAGGCGGAGCTGCGCCAGCGCATTGACCAGCTGAGCGCCCTGTACAGGATCTCGAACCTGGCGAGCGAGGCCGGGGCGCTGGGAGCCACACTCAACTCCATGCTCGAGATCGCGGGCGAGGTCATCCCGCAGGGTCAGTCGGCCATTCTCCTCCTGGACGACACGAGGAAGCACCTGCGTGTGGCGGCGGGCCAGGGATACCAGGCCGCGGTCCGATACCTCGAGATCCCGGTGGGGCACGGCATTACGGGCCGCTGCGCTGAGACGGGCCTCACTCAGGTGGTACACGACATCGACAGCCTCGACGAGGAAGCCTACATCCCGGGCGTCCCGGGAGCGCGCAGTGAGGTCGCCGTACCGCTCCTGGCCGACGGCATTATCATCGGTGTATTCAATGCCGAGTCGGTGGAAGTCCACGCCTTCAGCGATGAACACGTCCAGACGCTGACCGTCATCGCCCGCCAGGCGGCCGAGGTGATCCGGAGTGCCCAACTGCTAGAAGAAACCCGCAGGTTGGCGATCACCGACTCCCTGACCGGGCTGTTCAACCGACGGCATTTCAACCAGCAGCTGGAGGAAAACGTCGGCAGAGCTACCCGGTATGATGAACCACTCGCCCTCGTGTTCCTCGATGTCGATCACTTCAAGTCCGTCAACGACAAGTTCGGTCACCAGGCCGGAGATCGGTGCCTGCAGGCCCTGGCCAGGACTCTGCGCGAGAGCGTTCGCGACAGTGATCAGATCGCCCGAATCGGAGGAGAGGAGTTCGCGATTCTCCTGATCCGCGCCGACCGCGAACTGGCGCTCAGCATCGCCGAGCGGTTGCGGACCCGGATCGACGACCTGATCCTGGAGGAGGATCCTCCCCTCCCGGTCGACCTGACCGCTTCCCTGGGCATAGCGTTCTTCCGTGAAGACGGAGACGACCCGAAATCCCTGATGCGTTCGGCCGACCGGGCTCTGTACACCGCGAAGCGGCTGGGGCGAAACAGGGTCGTGCTCGCCTCCGAGGCCTCGGAGGCCGACAAGGATTCGCCAGCCGACGAGGATTCGCCAGCCGACTGAGGTTCTCACCCCTGCAAGGAGCACCCCTTGAGTGATTCACTTTCATCGAAGCACTGCGTGCCTTGCCGGGGCGGCATCCCTCCGCTGGCCGGCGACGACCTGCGCTCCCTTCACGAGGAGCTGGGCGGCGGTTGGCGCGTGGTGGAAGAACACCACCTGCATAAGGCGTTCTCGTTTCCCGACTTCATCACGGCGCTCGAATTCACGAACCGGGTGGGCGCTCTCGCGGAGGCCGAAGGGCATCACCCTGATATCCGCCTCACCTGGGGTCGCGTCGAGATCGAGATCTTCACGCACAAGATCGACGGCCTGACCGAGAGCGACTTCGTCCTGGCGGCCCGCATCGACCGGCTCTAGCCGCCGCCCGTGAACGACTTCGCACCCCTGGACATCATCTTCCTGGATTCCTGGTTCGCCGATCGGGCGCGGGGCAGCGGCTCCGCGGTCGCGATCGCGGGTCTCGCTGACGGACTGCGCTCCCTGGGCCACCGGGTCACGATCCTGCGGCCCCGAGTCCAGCTGGTTTCGGCCGACCTCACGCGGATCGTGGCCAATATCGGGTTCCGCAAACGGGTCCGAGCGGCCGTCGCGGACCTGATTGTGGGCTTCGACATTGACGGGTGCTTCCTGGGCCGCTCGAGCGTCCCGTACGTAGTGGCTCTGAAGGGAGTGGCGGCTGACGAGCTCCAGTACGAGCATGGCTGGACTCGAGCTCGATTCCGCGTCCTCTCGCGACTCGAACGTCGGAACGCGAGGCGGGCGGATAGGGTGATCGTCACCAGCGAGCACAGCCGCAGGGTGGCGACCGAGGCGTATGGGCTCGAGTCGGAAGGCGTCGGCGTCGTGCCCGAAGGTCTCGACCTCGAGGGCTGGAGTGGTTTCCAACGAGAGGGCAGGCCGGAAGGCGCTTCCCCGTCGATCGTGAGCGTGGCCCGCCAGTACCGGCGCAAGAACACGGCCGTGCTGATCCGGGCCATGGCCCTCGTCAGGAAGGTCATCCCCGGCGTCCGTCTCACCGTCCTCGGCGATGGACCCGAGCTGGCGCGGCTCCGGGCGCTCGTCGGATCACTGGACCTCGGCGACACCGTGGAGATGGTCGGTTCGGTGCCCGGCGAACGCGAGGTCCGGGATCAGCTGGCGCGGGCGGATGTGTTCTGCCTCCCGTCGCGACAGGAGGGGTTTGGAATCGTCTTCCTCGAGGCGATGGCCGCGGGCCTCCCGATCGTGGCGGCTGACTGCGGGGCGGTGCCGGAGACCGCGCCGCACGGTGAGGTCTCGATTCTCGTCGCGCCGGACGACGTGGAGGGCCTGGCCGCGGCCCTCGTGGAGCTGCTGACGAACCTCGAGCTGCGACATCGGCTGGCAGCGGGCGGCGCGGCCCGCTGGAGACGATTCGGGTGGCCCGAAGTTGCCCGACGGTTCCTTTCCGAGGCCGGTTTCCGCTGAACTTGCTCACCGGGCGCCGGCGCGACGATATTGTCCGCTTCGATCGTCCAGCAACGACGGGCCGCGGCGTGCCCGTCGCCACCCATTCCTCGGACCGATCAGGAGGCAACTGAGCTGATGAGCGATAGCACAGGTTCGGCTCCTCACAGTGCCTCGCCCCTTCACCCGGGCGATACCTCGTTCTTCGGACATCCGCGCGGCCTGGCCACCCTCTTCTTCACGGAGATGTGGGAGCGTTTCAGCTACTACGGCGGACGCGGAATCCTCATCCTGTTCATGACAGCCGCGGTAACCACCGGTGGACTCGGCATGACCGCCGCCACGGCGGCGGCGATCTACGGACTCTACACGGCCAGTGTCTACCTCTTCGCCCTCCCCGGCGGCTGGGTGGCCGATCGCCTCCTTGGACAGCGCAGTTCGGTGTTCTGGGGCGGTCTGCTGATCGCGGCCGGCAACTTCGGAATCGCCGCGCACGGTTCGCTCGGTATGGCCTCGTTCTACTCGGGGCTCGTTCTGATCGTCCTCGGCACGGGCCTTCTGAAGCCGAACGTCAGCACCATCGTGGGGGAGCTGTACCCCGAGGGCGGCGCACGCCGTGACGCCGGTTTCTCGATCTTCTACATGGGAATCAACATCGGTGCCTTCGTCGCTCCCCTGATCTGCGGTTATCTGGGTGAGAACATCGACTGGCACCTGGGCTTCGCGGCCGCCGGCGTCGGCATGATCCTGGGCCTTATCCAGTATCGGCTGGGCTGGGGATATCTGGGCGAGGCCGGAAAATTCCGCGAGGAAGGTCGTGAGACCAAACCGCAGGCGCTCCGCCAGCTCGTGCTCGGAGTGGCGCTCGTCGGCGTCATCGCGATCGTGCTCTACTTCCTGGGTTCGCGCGGCACGATCAACATCACGCTCGAGGGTGCGGCACAGGCCACCGGCGTGATCATCCTTGCCATCGCCGTCCTGTTCTTCGCCTCGGTACTCGGTTTCGGTGGGCTGGATTCGGTGGAGAAGAAGCGGGTTGTGGTGATCTTCTTCCTGTTCCTGGGTGCGGCCATGTTCTGGGCCGGGTTCGAGCAGGCGGCCTCATCGCTCAACCTGTTCGCCGAGCGCCTCACGGACAGGAACGTGTTCGGCTGGGAGGCTCCCGCCAGCTGGCTCCAGGCGATCAACCCGCTGTTCATCATCACGCTGGCACCCGTGTTCGGCTGGCTGTGGGTGTGGCTGGACAAGCGGAAGAAGGAGCCATCTTTGCCCATGAAGTTCGGCTTCGGCCTTCTTCTCCTGGGCGTCGGTTTCCTCGTGATCGCCTGGGGCGCGACTTACACCGTCGAGGGACAGCTCGTGAGCCCGGGTTGGCTGATCTCGACCTATTTCCTGCACACCTGCGGAGAGCTGTTCCTGAGCCCGGTCGGCTTGAGCAGCATCACGAAGCTCTCGCCGCCCAAGTTCGTGGGCCAGATGATGGGTACGTGGTTCATGGGAGCAGCCCTGGGCAACCTCGTCGCCGGCCTGGTGGCCGGTCAGTTCGAGACGCTTCCGTTGCCGCAGCTGTTCATGGCGGTATCGGCCAGCGTCGGCGTGGCTGGCGTGCTGTTCTTCGTGTTCGCCAAGCCCATTCGCAGGATGATGGGGGGCGTTCACTAGCCGCTCGCACTGCGTGTTGACGGTTCACGCCGTCAACGGTTGGCGATTCGTCGAGGGCCGGTCTCCTTTTGGAGGCCGGCCCTTGTCAAAGGAGCCCCATGGGTGACAATTCGTTTGAGGACAGGTACGCGGCGAACACTCGGACAGGTGGCGCGCGGTGATCATTTCCAGTGGCGTAGGACCGTTCGACGAACGGGTTGGAGGGCTCAGGGTCGGTGGGCTCTACCTCCTGGCAGGCGCCCCCGGAGCGGGCAAGCTGTCGTTCCTGCTCCAGTTCCTGGCGGCCGGCCTCGAGGCGGATGAGCGGCTGGCATTCCTTGGCGGTCATTCCCCCGAAGAGCTGTTCGAGCAAGCTCGGCACTGGGGCCTCGATGGGCTCGAACAGGCCTGGCGGGACGGCCGGCTCAGTGTGCTGGGCTACAGGGGCGAGTATCCACGGCGGATTCTGGAGGCGGCGGATCCGGAAGAGGCCTTCGGAGAGCTTGCTGAGGCGCTCGAGGGACCCGTGAGCCGGCTGGCTGTCGATCCGGGTACGTTGCTGTGGGAGACGCGGCAGGGCACGGCCATGGCGGGGTCGTTTCTTCAGTGGCAGGAGTCCGCTGGCGCCACGGTCGTGGCGACCGCCGTCGCGAACCTCACCGAGAATCTGCCTCCCTCGACCGACTGGGTGGTGCAGCGTGCCTCGGGTGTGTTTCACTTCGTGCGACTGTCCAGTGGCCTGCGCGAGATCGCGGTTCACAGGATTCGCCCCCCGATAGACGACCCCGGCTCCATCACGGTCGAAGCGCGACCCGGAGTGGGGCTCACGCAGCCGGCCAGGGGACCGCGCCGGCGTACTGGAGACGTCCCGCACGGCGATCGGCGACGGTTGATCCTGCTTCGCACCACCGAAGCGATCACCCGCGACGTCGAGGACTGGCTGAACCGGGAGTACGAGGTGCGCGACACGCGCGACCCCGCCGAGGTGATCTCGTTGCTGCAGGCCGAGGGCTGGGGCGGCGTATGCATCGCCGCCGAGCGGTCAGGCATCGAGCAGGCCATCGAGACATGCCACACCATTCGGCCGCTGCTGGCCGGAGCGATCGTCGTCCTGTCCCGGGGACAGCTCAGGTCGTCCGACCGAGCGCGAGCCATGGAAGCCGGCGCGGACGACATCCTGCGCCAGGACGTAGGCCTGCGTGAGCTCAAGTCGCGTTTCCGAAGGGCGGCGGCCGTCGTCGCCGGTGCCCGCGACGTCTCGAAACACCCAGGCCGGCCGCAGCCGATTCCCGACCTGGTCGACAGCGAACGATTCAAGACCGAAGTGCAGCAGCGCCTCGTTTCGCCCTCTCTGGGATACATGACGCTGATCCTGGTTCCCCAGAACGTAGGATCGGATGTGCTGGGAGCACTTCGCGCCAGTATCCGGTTGGAGGCCGGTGATTTCGTGGGCCTCGTGGAGGGCGGCTACGGGGTGGTCCTGCAGGACGCGCGTGGAAGACACGCTCGCATCTACATGGAAAGAGCTCTGCGTTCGCTGGATCCTTCCGCTGGCGCCCCGGAAGTGGGAATCCTCACCAGCCCCGAGGAGGCGGACGAGATCCGGGCGACGCTGAGTGCCTGATACCTCGACCCGTCTGCCCGGAGGCGCCGGATGACCCTCGTCGATCTGGTGACCACGATCATCGTGGTCACCATCCTGGTAGCCCTCGGCGTGGTCCTGGTGACGTACGTGACCAGGAGGTTTCGGCGCACCCGCGGAGTGAAGCCAGAACCGTCTCGCGAGCAGGGTTTCTGGTACTTCGTGCGATACTCCCCCGAAAGGCGCTCGGACAGGCGGCCCTGACCCGATCTCCGAGCCCATACTTGTCACGACGGAAACCGGGCGCGACCTTAGTCGCTCGCACCGTCCGGGCCGCCAGGGGCCCGGTCCCATCGGAGCGGAGGTTGCGTTGGGCGAAAAGGACATCCGGATAGAGCTGGACAGCTCCGACCTCAGGGTATTCACTCAGGCTCTGCTGCGGGACGTTCGGGCGCTGGACGAGCTCCTTCGCAAGGGCCAGATCGAGTCCGGGGTCAGACGGATCGGGCTGGAGCAGGAGATCTTCCTGGTCGATGACATGTGGCGTCCGGCCCCCATCGCGGTGGAGGTGCTCGAACGCATCGACGACCCGCGCGTCACCAGCGAACTCGGCCGGTTCAACCTCGAATTCAACCTCGAGCCCCTGCTGTTCGGCGGCAATTGCCTGCGGCTGATGGAGAACCGGCTCAACGAGCTCCTCGACAAAGTCCGCACCACCGTCCGCGATCTTGGTGCCGAGGTCGTGCTGGCGGGTATTCTGCCGACGCTCCGGAAGTCGGACCTGTCCATCGACAACATGGTGCCGGCCGACCGCTACTACGCTCTCAACGACGCCCTGACCCGGCTGCGTGGAGCGAGCTACGACCTTAGGATCAAGGGCACGGACGAGCTTCGGGTCACGCATGACTCGGTGATGCTGGAGGCGGCGAACGCCAGTTTCCAGGTGCACTTCCAGGTCGGACCCGAGGAGTTCGCCCGCCTCTACAACATGGCCATGGCCGTCACGGGGCCAGTTCTGGCAGCGGCCGTCAACTCACCGCTCATGCTGGGCCGACGCCTGTGGGCGGAGACTCGTATCGCGGTGTTCCAGCAGTCCGTGGACACGCGGAATCCCATCTCCGAGATCCGAGACGTCCCCGCGCGCGTAAGCTTCGGACGAGAGTGGGTCAACGACTCCGTCCTCGAGATCTTCAGGTCCGACGTATCTCGATTTCGCGTCCTTCTGGGCCGGGAAATCGACGAGGATCCGTTCGAAATGATGGCCGAGGGACGGGTGCCCAGCCTCAAGGCTCTGCAGCTGTTCAACAGCACCGTCTACCGGTGGAACCGAGCCTGCTACGGCGTGGCCAACAACGTCGCCCACCTGAGGATCGAGAATCGCGTGCTGCCTTGCGGGCCCTCGGTGCGCGACGAGGTGGCCAACGCGGCGTTCTGGTTCGGCCTGCTCAGCGGCCTGGCCGAGGAAGTGGATGACGTGCGCGAGATGATGGCCTTCGATTCCGTGTACACGAACTTCCTTTCCGCCGCGAGACATGGCCTGGAAGCCCACCTCACGTGGTTCGATGGCGAGCCGGTCACGGCGCAGGAGCTGATCTGTGACACCCTGCTGCCGCTCGCTCGCCGGGGACTGCAGGCTCGAGGAATCGACGCCGCGGACGTCGAGCGGTACCTCGACACGGTCGAAGCGCGGGTCGACTCGCGTCGGACCGGCGCCCGGTGGCAGCTGAACTCACTGGCCGAAATGGGCGAACTGGGCACGCTCGAAGAGCGAATGGCTGCGCTGGTCGCGGCCACGGTGGAGCGGCAGCGCCATGCTCGCCCGGTTCACGAGTGGGCCCGAGCGGAGCTGAACGAGGCAGGCAGCTGGAAGCCCAGCTATCTGAGGGTCGAGCAGTACATGTCCACCGATCTTCTGACGGTGAACGAGGACCAGGCCATCGACCTGGTCGCCAACCTGATGGACTGGCACCGCATCCACCACGTTCCGGTCGAAGACAACGACCATCGGCTCGCAGGTCTCGTGTCTCACCGGCCGCTCCTGCGCTTCCTGGCCAGCGACGAGGGCCGGGGGAACGAGGGCCCCATTCCCGTCAGCCGGGTGATGGTCACCGACCTGGTCACGGCCGGCCCCGAGACGACGACGCTCGAGGCCATCGAGCTGATGCGGCAGCACCGCATCTCCTGCCTGCCGATCGTGAAGGGGGATCGTCTCATCGGTATCGTCACCGAACACGACTTCATGCGAATCGCGGGCACCCTTCTCGAGGAGATGCTGCGCGAGTGAGCCGGGTTGCCAGTACACCGGCGGCGTCCGGCCCGGAGGAACCTCGCCCGTCGGATCCACGGCCAGGTCAGGGTCCCGGACTCGAAAGCGACCGCATCATAGGGCGATATGGCACTCTCCCCGGTCCACGCCTCATCTGCCTGGGCGGACTTCACGGCAACGAACCGGCCGGGGTGCTCGCCCTTCGACGCGTACTCTCCACGCTTCACGACACCAGACCTCCATTCAGGGGGCAGGTCGTGGCAATCGCTGGAAACATCGCGGCCTTGCGCGCGGGGCGCAGGTTCCTGGAAAAGGACCTGAATCGTGGGTGGAGCCCACGGGGCATGCAGAGGGCGGAAACGTCCCCCGGCGGTCCGGCCGAGGACGGCGAACGAGCGGAGCTGATCGTGGTCCTGCGGAAGGAGATCGAGGGAGATCGTTCCGGAATCAAGGTCATCGACCTGCACACCACGTCCGCGGAGGGCCCACCGTTTCTCACCCTCGCCGATACGATTCGCAACCGGGCGTTCGCCCGGCGCATCGGACTTCCCCTCGTGCTGGGAATCGAGGAGCAGATCAACGGCGCGCTGCTCGAGGCCCTCACGACGGCCGGTCCAGTGACGCTCGGAATCGAGGCCGGGCAGCACGACGATCCCGTCTCCGTGGATCACCATGAGAGGGCCGTATGGATGGCTCTGATCGCCGGCGGTCATATCGCGGAAGAGGACGTGCCTGAAGCGAAATCGATGCGGGCAGCTCTCCGGACGGCCTGGCGAGACCTGCCCATGATCTTCGCAGTCCGGTACAGGAAGCCCGTCGCGGCCGGCGATGGGTTCAGCATGCGACCTGGCTACCTGAACTTTCAGAGGATATCCGCCGGAGAGGTGGTAGGGCACGACCGCAACGGGCCTGTGACCGCGCCCGAGGGTGGGCGGATCTTCCTTCCACTGTACCAGGACCTGGGGGACGACGGGTTCTTCATCGTCCGTGAGGTACACCCGGCGTGGCTGCGCCTCTCGGCGTGGCTGCGCGGTCTGCGTGTTTCGTATCTCGCCCGCTGGCTGCCCGGCATTCACCCGGCGCGGCGCCGCCACGACGTCCTGATCGTCGATCGGCGGGTCGCGCGGTGGCTCACCGTGGACGTGTTTCACCTCCTGGGTTACCGGAAGTCCAGGGTGACGCGCGGGTGGTACGTGTTCCGCCGGCGCTCGCATGACCGCAAGGTACGATCCTGATCGCGACCTGCCCGACTCATGCCCCTGTCCGGGGTGGCTGCGCTACCTCAGAGTCGCCCGAATGGCCTCGACCAGGGCGTGCAGGTCTTCCTCCTCGTTGTAGACGTGCGGGGCCACCCGAATCGCGCTGCCTCGAAGTGAAACCGAGACGGAACGGGACTCCAGCTCGGGACCCAGGCCTGCAGGATCGACTCCGGCCGGAAGCCTGAGACCGAACAGGTGGCTTCCCCTCCACATCTCGTCCTCTACCACTACGCCGAGCGAGGCGGCTTCCGTGAGGGCGTCGTGCGAGATGGACCGACAGTACTGCTGGATCGCCTCCGGTGACCACGCCAGCAGTCGTCGGATCGCCGCCAGCTGCATGGGCACGAGTATGAAGTTCGAACGCTCGCCAACGTCGTAGCGGGCCGCCCCCGGGCGGTAGTCATTCCTGTAGTCCCCCACGCGCCGGAAGTCATGACTGTCGGGACGCGAGGTCCAGGTCTCCTCGAGGGGCACCCCATCGTCGAACCGGCTACCGTACCAGGCGAGCCCGAGGCTGTACGGACCCAGAAGCCACTTGTATCCAGCGCACACGAGCACGTCGGGTCGTATGGTCGACAGTTCGAACGGGGCCGCCCCAACGGATTGAGTCCCGTCGATGACCAGGGCTGCACCCAGCTCACGGGCGCGCTTCCCCACGGCCTCCAGGTCGAAGCGGGTGCCGTCCATCCAGTGGTAATGCGGCAAGGCCACCACCGACGTGGACGAGTCGATCGCCTCCAGCAGGGCCGCATTCCAGGCCTCGCCTCGCGAGCCCTCGGTAACCGGAGCCTCGACTGTCCGCAGCTCGAGATCCCGTTGGGACGCCAGGCGCCGCCACGGGTACACGTTGCTGGGAAACTGCTCGGCGAGAATGACGACGTTCGACCCCGGGGGAGGGTCCAGATTGCGCGCAGCGGCCGTGATTCCGTAGGACACGGATGGGACGATGGCGACGCGCCCTGGCTCCCGGGCGCCGATCAGCGAAGCGAAGGCCTCACGCAGGCGGTCACTGTCCTCGAAGAAATCCCGGGGCCCCATCTCGAAGGGCGTGCGCTTGCGGCGCATGCCGTCGATTCCCGCCTCTTCCACCTCTCGAAGCAACGGGGACATGAAGGCGCAGTTCAGGTAGTGAACTCCGGCCGGGATATGGAACAGGTGCGCCTGTCGGCTGAGACTCTCCGGCTCGTTCACTGGCTCATCACCTCCGGGGGCTCAGAGAATGACCTCGTGCCCCTCCCTGGCCGACTGATAGCAGGCCTCCAGCACCTCGATCAGCCGGACCTGGTCCTCCTGGGCGCCGTGGGGCTTCTCCCCTCTCACGTGTCGGAGGAAGTCACCCCACTCCTGTCGGTAGGAGTCGGTGTAGAGCTCAGCCGGCGGCCTGTCGATCGGCGGCGTGACGTCCATCACGCCGGACTCCGTCTCCGTGAGAAGCTGGAGAGGATAGGAGTAGGCTGATCCCCGATCGCCCAGCACGACCACGGAGTGCCGATCTCTCTCGTCGATGAGCTCCCACGTGACTTCGACGCTCGCCGACGCACCCCCGGCCATTGCCAGGTGGACCACGGCCGACGTCTCGACGTCTCCCACGCCATGCAGTCGGGCGCACACACGTTCCACTACGGGATAGTCGAGTATCCACAACAGCACGTCCAGGGCCTGGGCCCCCAGGTCCATCAGCGCACCGCCGCCGGCCCGCGACGGATCGCGCCGCCAGCCTCGTCTGGGCCTCCGGGAGCGTCGATTGAGCCAGTTCGAACGGATGTGGTGGACCTCTCCCGCTTCGCCGTTCGCGACGAAGTGCTTGATGGCCCGCAGGTCGAACCGGTAACGCAGGTTGTTGGCTACCATCAGTTCCCGGCCGGCCTCACTGGCGGCGTCGATCAGGCGACGGGCCGACGCCGAATCCCCGACGAGCGGTCGCTCGCACATCACGTGCGCTCCGTGCGCGAGGGCCGAGAGAACGCCGGATTCGTGCTCACTGGTCGGGGAGCAGATCAGGGCTGCGTCAAACGAGGCCCTGTCCGCGAGTTCGTCCAGGGTGGACGCGACGAAGTCTACCTCGAACCGTTCCGCGATGGTGCGAGCCTTCGAGACGTCCGCGTCCACCAGTCCGGCGACGTTCACTTCACTCAACCGTTTCAGAATCGGGAGGTGTACGACCTGAGCCGCTCCTCCTGCGCCGACCACGGCGACATTCACTGTGCGCGGCACGGTCGCCTCCTTTCTCCATCAATCACGCGTCAGAACCTGTACGCCACACCCGCGTAGACCGCCAGGTTGCTGGCAGAGGTCACCAGCGTTCCACGCACGTCCACGTAGAGGCGCAGATGCTTGCCCGGATCGAACTGCAGACCGCCGACCGCGGACAGCCCCGCGGTGACCACGGCGTCATCGAGGAAGGTGCCCTTGATGGCCTGGCCCGAGTCGTCCAGGATATACAGATCCGCCCCGACGCCCAGATACGGGGCGATCAGGGGATTGGACAGTATCCACTGCAGGTCGAAGCCCAGGATCCAGTAGTTCCGCTGCATGTCTCCGAGGTCGATGTTGCAGCCCGGCGGAGTGCAGAGCTTTTCCAGGTTCTCCTCGAACTTGGCAACGGCCTGCTCCTCGATGTCCGCTTTCCAGTAGGCGAAGCGCGGAACGACGCGCACCTGCGGGCCCAGCGGACCCAGATCGGCACGGGCGCCGAAGCCGATGGCTCCCTTCGCGTCCTTGGCGTTCGCCCACACCAAATCGACCCCTATCGCGCGCAATCGAAGGTTCTCGTAGTCGTAATCCTCGAGATTCTGCGCCGCGGCGTCGCCGGCTCCGAGCAACGCTCCTGCAAAAAGCACGGACACGAGCGCCAGTCGCCTCATCCACCCTCTCCTTCGTACGCGTTCACCAGTACCGCCCCCGGATAATAGGTGTCGAGGATCTGCTCATAACCCTGGCCAGCGCGCGCACGGCCGATGGCTCCCCATTGACACATTCCGGCTCCGTGACCATAGCCGCGGCCCTTCAACTCCACCAGACCGTCCGCGTGCTCTATGACCGAGAAATCAGTCGAATTGAGGATGCGGCCATCGTGCGGGAGTGCGCGTCGAATGTCGAGCCGGCTCAGAACGAGCTCCACGCCCGCGCCGTGAAAGGACAGGTCCTTCACCCTGCCGCTCGGAGTGCGTTCGACGACCTCGAGGCCTTCGATCCGTCCCAGTTCGCGTTGCGACACCCTGAAATGTGCCGCCAGGCCGGCTCGTGACACCGAGTCGAGTTCCGTCGGAGACCACACCACCGACCACCGGTAGCGGGGAGATGCGGAGCAGTAGTCCGTTCCGTCGGGTCTCTGGTCAGGCACCGACTGGAGATACGGAGCCGAAGGACGATCCATCACTTCCTCGATCGCCGCGGTCCGACCCCCACACGTTGAATGGTAGTAGGCCCGGATGGGACGTCCGTCGAAGAGCAGGATCTGCCCGGCCGTCCGCCGTACCGCCTGCGTCGACTCGTCGCGCTCCGCAGCCATGCCTCCGTAGGCCTGGTCGTCCACGCTGCCGAACAGGTCAAAACCCTGGTCCAGTTGACCGCCGAGCTGGGCAACCGCGTACGTGCGCGCCGCGACGGCCTGGGCCTCGACGGCCGCGAGCTCGTCCGGCTCGCGGGGGCCGATCTCCAGTGGGACCACGCCCAGGAGATAGTCCTCGAGCGGCAACACGTTGATCGCGCTGACCCGGCCGTCCGCCGCCACCCGCAGCTCCGCCGATCCACGATACGGCCGTCCGGAGACGAACACGGCCGCGTCCGGGCGGGCGGGACGCACGCGAACGGAAGGGACCCCGGTCGGCGTATCGGAGAGATCGCCCTCCAGGAGCAACGCGGAACCGTCCGTGGTGGCGACCAGGGATCCGCCCGGTGCTACGTCGCCGGCCGGCTGACCGGTGAGGGCATCCTCGAGCCTCAAACCACCCGGCGAGGAAAGGGTGACGCTCTGCCGGTCGAGCGCGACGCCGACGCGGACTATGGGGCCGCCGCCGACCCGGGACGTGGACTGGTTGCCTTGAAGCGTGTCGGCAATGACAGGCGCGGGGGGCGCCGGGTCGAATCGGGGCTGCGAGGCGCCCGGGGGCAGACAGACGAGCAAACCGAGGGCGGCCCGCCCGGGTCGGAACACCCGAGGGGAACGGGATGCGGCGGTCACCGGCCCCAGACGGCTTCGAGACCCAACGGAAGCACCGGAAGGGTTCGACGTTGGCCCGAACCCGCCCCGCCCGGTGTCCCGGTCGCCCTGATGACCCGATGCACGGTACCCGTGAGGTCGTAGTCGTCCGCATCCACGATCTCGGCCTCGACGATCGTTCCGGCAGTCAGTCCAGCGGTGCCCTCGAGTATCGTAACACCGTCCACATCGTCGGCCTGTCCCCAGGTACGTGCCACCGGAGTTTCACCTCCCTCGTCGACCAGGGCCTCGACACGTCGTCCTATCGACGCCTCCAGGCGATCGGCACTGATGGCGCGCTGCACTTCGAGAAGCTCTTCCAGCCTCTCGGTCCCAACGCCATCTGGAAGGAACTCTCCCTCCATGGCCATCGCCCGCGTGCCGTCCTGCGGAGAGAATGAAAACGCCCCGAGGCGATCGAACTCGACATCTTCCACGAAATCGAGCAGGTCACGAAACTCGTCTTCCGTCTCCCCCGGAAAGCCCACCATGACCGTAGTCCGAAGCGTGAGGTCCGGAATCGAGCTTCTCAGCCACGCGATCTTCTCGCGCAGCCGGCCCTGTCGCTCGGGCCTTCGCATTCGCTCGAGCACGGCATCGCTGGCGTGCTGTATCGGCATGTCCAGGTACGGGACCACCCTGCGCTCCGTCGCGACCAGATCCACGAGCGGCTCGCGAAGACCCGCCGAGTAGATGTACAGGAGGCGAAACCAGGGGATGCCGGTCTCATCCAGCAGACGGCGCACCAGAGAAGCAATATCCGTCCCGTCCCGGAGGTCGCGCCCGTAGTGGGCGAGGTCCTGCGCCACCAGGTTGAGCTCCACCGCTCCCTGCGCTTCGAGGCGCTGCGCTTCAGCGACGAGTCGATCCGCCTCGAATGACCGATGCTTCCCCCTCCAAAGAGGGATCGCGCAGAACGCGCACCCGTGATCACAACCCTCGCTGATCTTCAGGTAGCGAACGTGCCGGCGATCGGTCAGCGGAGTCCTCTCGCCCGGGTGAGGCGTGCGATCGGGATCCAGCAGGCCCAGGCGCTCCAACTCCGGCACCAACCGTTCCATGTCCCGCAGGCCCACGAAGAGATCCACCTCGGGAAGAGCGGGTTCCAGCTCGTCGCGGTACTGCTCGACCAGGCAGCCGACCGCGACCACGGCCCGGCAGCGTCCGGCGTCCTTCAGGCGGCCCATCTGCAGCAGCGTCTCGATCGACTCCTCCTTCGCCGCGTCGATGAACCCGCACGTGTTGACGAGGATGACCTCGGCCTCGGAGAGATCGGCCGTGTGGACCGCACCCTGGTCCGTCAGGGCGGACAGCATGCGCTCGGAATCGACCGTGTTCTTGTCGCAGCCCAGGCTGATGAGACCGAGCTTCATGGGCGGACCATTCAGCCTTCGAACACGTCTGTGCCCTCGGGAGGCACGAACTCGAAAACGGAATCCGCGATCGAACTGTTCGGACGGAGCTCGTCCAGGATGACGGTCCGAACCGTCTCGTTCTCCTCGAGGATCTCGAATCGGCGAACCAGGAACGAAGCCTCGTCCACCCACACACGAACGCGCCGATAGGGCGATTCCCCTGTCGGAGTGAGAGCGATGCGCCAGGTCACGTGCCCCTTCACATCCTCCGTGCCCTGAAGCACCGCGGCATAACCCGTCTCGGCTTCCTCGAAGATGCGGCCCTGCAGATCGACCATGCCGGCCCCGGTCACATTGGCATCGATCGCCGAGCGGATGACCTGACCGGGGTGGGTGCTCGGATAGTACAGCCACAGGAACTGGCCGTCGGCCACGATCACGTCTCCGTCAGGATCCGTGAAGTCCATCTTGAAGCGACCGGGCCCCTTCTGGTACCACGATCCGCTCCCATCCCTGCGCCTGCCCAGAAGAGGGATCTCGATCGTCTGCTCAAACAAGGCCTGCATCGATGTGAGACCGTCGTACACTTCCCGGGCCCGATCCAGCAGGACCTGCACGTCCGGCGCGCCGGCGTGGGCCTCCTGCGCCACGGCCTGGCCCGGAGGAAGCAGCAGAGCCATCGCAACCAGAGCCCGGCCACGCCCGATCTTCCATATCATGTTCGCGACCCTCTGCAGTTCCTGACTCACTTGTCCTCCCGGTTTCGGACTCCGTGACGAGTCGTTCGGTGCGTATCTACCCGTCCGTGTCCGGCGCCGTTCCGAGGTTCCGATGTTCCGTCGCGGTCCCCTGCTCTTCCTCGACCATCATGCTCGACGCCTCCGCGGCCTCGGCCAGGAGATCATCGCCCCGAAGCACCGAGTCCAATTGCACCAGTGAGATCAGGACCTCGCGCGGCCGTGATCCGTCGGGCGGTCCCAGCACACCCACATCGTGGAGCTGGTCGATGATGCGCGCAGCCCTCCCGTACCCGATCTTGAGGCGGCGCTGCAGCAGGCTCGTAGACCCCGCCCCGTTGTGGATGACGATCTCCGCGGCCTTGCGGAAGTGCGGATCCCAATCCGCCATCACCTCGTCGCTTACGTCGACCTGGCTGTCCTCCAGCTCCAGTTCACGCACTTCTTCGAGGATATCCATCTCGTCCGACACCTGCTCCGACTCCTGCTCGGCCCTCGCCGCGGCACGCTCCCGGTACCAGGAGATGAGTCGCTCGGTCTCGTGCGTGTCGAGAAACGCGCCCTGGATGCGGTGCGGATCGGATTCGGCGGGCTCGAGGAACAGCATGTCGCCGTTCCCCAGAAGGCTCTCCGCCCCATTCTGATCGATGATCGTTCGGCTATCGATCTTGGAGGCGACCCGGAACGCGATCCGGCACGGAAAGTTGGCCTTGATCAGCCCCGTGATCACGTTGACCGACGGACGCTGGGTGGCGACCACCAGGTGAATTCCCACGGCGCGAGCCTTCTGGGCCAGAATCGCCAGCGGAGTCTCGACCTCCCCCTGCACGGTCATCATCAGGTCGGCCAGCTCGTCGATGATCAGCACGATATAGGGCAGAGTGCCCTCGTCCCACACTCCACTTCCCCAGCCCGCAGGACGCTCGAGCTCCTCTCCCGCCCGTATTCGGCGGTTGATCTCCACCAGGTTTCGGCACGCGTTGGCAGACAGGAACTTGTAACGCCTCCCCATCTCATGGACCGTCCACCTGAGTACGGCGGCCGCGTCGTTGTTGTCCGTGACGACGGGGTGCCGGAGGTGAGGCAGGTCGTTGTACACGATCAGTTCTACCATCTTCGGATCGACCATCAGGAGCCGAAGGTCCCGCGGCGAGTACCGGTATACCAGGCTGGTGATGATCGTGTTGATGCACACGGACTTACCCGACCCGGTGGCCCCTGCGATCAGAAGGTGGGGCATCTTCGCCAGGTCCGCCGTGTACGGATCACCCTCCAGGTCACGCCCCAGGCCCAGGGGAAGCGCGCCCGCGTACTTCTGCCAGCCGTCGGACTCGAGGATCTCCCGCAGCTGTACGATCTCGGGCTCGGGATTCGGCACTTCGACTCCCACGGCGCCCCGTCCCGGGATAGGGGCAACGATGCGCACGGACGGCGCCTTCAATGCCAGGGCCAGGTCATCCGCCAGGGCAGCGATCTGGCCGACTTTGACCCCCTCGGCCGGAATGACCTCGAACTGGGTGACCACCGGACCGGTCGTCCAACCCCCGATGGTGCATTCCACCCGGAACGTGGCCAGCTTGTCCACCAGGATCTGTCCCAGGCGCTCGAGCTGACCGCTGGCCAGACCCGATCCAGTGCGGGTGGGCAGCTTCATGAGGTCGAGTGGCGGGAGCTCGTCGTCCGACAGATCACCGTACTCGGGCAGTTGGGGAACCGAGCCCGCTGGCTCTTCCGCCTCCTCGGCCGGCGCAGCTTCGGGCTCGGGAGCGGGTTCCTCCACCGGATCCGGCTCCGGCGCCGGGACCGAGCGCTCCCAGAGGGACGGGTCCGGGCCTGCTGAAGCCTCTCGCGCGCGCCACTCCGACCACCACCCGGAAGCCACGGCGCCAGCCGTCTGCAAGCCCTTCCATGTCCACCGGGCGAGCCAGCGCACCGCCTGGCCGGTCAACTCCGCGGCCCGGCGGGGAGACACTCCCAGGGTGAGCACGACCAGGGCCGTCAGGAAGGCGCCCACGATGAGCTGCGCACCGACGGTCCCGAACGCGGTCGAGAGGACGCCGGCCGTTGCCGCGCCCAGCCATCCGGCTCCTGCCCCGGTCCCTCCAAGGGCGGTGCCCAAAAACCACCAGCCGGCGGGAACGAACAGCATCGCCCCCACGGAAAGAACGGACCAGCGGACCGCGGACTTCTTCTCCACGATTCCGAAGCACCACAGAGCCCAGATGAATGCGGGAGCGGACACGAGAACGGACGAGACACCGAAAACGGTGTTGAGGCCCATGCTGAGGAGTTCGCCGGCTGGCCCGATCAGGTTACCGGACTCCGCGCGGCCGGGCAGCATCTGCGGAACGAGGGCCAGTGCGACAAGAACGCCGAGCGCGACGAGCCCCACGCCGAGGGCCTCCCGGCGCTGCCGCTCGTTCACGGCCGCCGGCCTTTCAGCGCGGACCGCCCGACATTCGTCACCCTGCCTCCCGCATACGCTCCAGGAAGTGAGTGTCCACGTTGCCCGCGACGAATTCGGGGTGCCGCAGCACATCCCGCAGGAACGGAATGGTGGTCTTCACGCCCTCGATGATGAACTCCTCGAGGGCCTGGTAGGCGCGGCCCAGCGCCTCATCACGCGTGCTTCCGTAGGCGATCAACTTGCCCAGGAGCGAGTCGTAGTAGGGCGGGACCGAGTACCCGGCGTAGACGTGCGTATCGATGCGTATTCCCGGGCCACCCGGCGCGTGGAACGCGGTGATCTTCCCGGGAGACGGCCGGAAGTCGTGCGCGGGATCCTCCGCGTTGATCCGGCACTCGATCGCGTGTCCCGACATCGTGGGCGGTCCGCCGATGCGCTCGCCGGCCGCGGACCGGATCTGCTCCTTAACGAGATCCACACCCGTGACCATCTCGGTGACCGGATGCTCGACCTGGATCCGGGTGTTCATCTCCATGAAGAAGAACTCACCGGTGTCGGTGAGCAGGAACTCGACCGTTCCCGCGTTCGAGTAGTCGATCGCCCGACCGGCGAGAATGGCAGCGTCGCCCATGGCCTGGCGCGTCTCGGGAGTGAGCGCGGGGCTCGGCGATTCCTCGATCAGCTTCTGATGACGCCGCTGGATGGAGCAATCCCGCTCACCGAGATGCACCAGATTGCCGTGGCTGTCTCCCAGGACCTGGATCTCGACGTGTCGTGGGCGCTGGACAAAGCGCTCGATGTAGACGCGCGCATCATTGAACGCCGCGGAAGCCTCGTTCCTCGCCATCGTGAAGGTGTTCTCGATGACATCGGCTGACTCCGCCACCCGCATGCCCTTGCCGCCGCCACCGGCAGCGGCCTTGATGATCACCGGGTAGCCGATACGCTCGGCCTCGGCCCGGGCCATCTCGACATCGTCTACGGCGCCCTTCGACCCGGGAACGACCGGTACGCCGGCCTCGATCATGGTCCGGCGAGCCTCCGCCTTGTCGCCCATGCGCCGGATCTGGTCGGCCGTCGGTCCGATGAAGACGATCCCGCTACGGTCGCAGATTTCCGCAAACTCGGCGTTCTCGGCCAGGAAACCGTACCCGGGATGGATCGCCTCAGCGCCCGTGATCTCCGCCGCCGCCACGATTCGCGGGATGTTCAGGTAGCTGTCGCGACTGGCGGGGGGGCCGATGCAGATGTCCTCGTCGGAGAACCGGACGTGCAGAGAGTCGCGGTCAGCCTCCGAGTAGACGGCAACCGTTCGTATACCCAACTCACGGCAGGCTCGGATCACCCGCAGCGCGATCTCGCCTCGATTGGCGATCAGGATCTTCTTGAACACGCTTCGGACAGGCTCAGCTGGGGTCGATTCGGAACAGAACCTGACCGAACTCGACCGGCTCCGCGTTCTCCACGCAGATCTCGCGCACCGTGCCCGAGACCTCGGCCTCGAGCTCGTTCATGAGCTTCATGGCCTCGAGGATGCACACGGTCTGGCCCTTCTCCACTCTGTCGCCGGGCTCGATGTACGGTGGTGCGTCCGGTGCCGGCGCCCGGTAGAACGTACCGACCATCGGCGAGTGGATTTCAGCCAGGCCCGAGTCGGGCTCCTCCACATCCGCCGGCTCGGGGGCAGCCGCAGCCGCCGGTTCCACTGGCGCGGCAGCGGTCGGAG
>JBATJK010000197.1:0-3072 GCA_049668445.1 Gemmatimonadota bacterium | reverse complement strand
GGTGGTCGTGGTGCTCGAGGCCGACGGCGGCTGAACGTCCGCATGATGCGAGACCAGGTGCGCCGCCCGGTGCGGACGACCGGCCTCCGGCGCGCTTTCCTGCTGGCGCTGGGTGCGGTGGCGCTGGCGGCAGGTTGCGCGTCGCATGCCGAGGCCCAGTCCCGGACGCAGATTGCCGGTGGTTTCGGCGTCGCGTCCGGCGTCGGCAGCCTGGCCGACCTGACCGGCCTCGGATGGTTCGGCACGCTCGGTGTCGGCTTCCCCCGGGGCGATCGCTTCACGTTCTGGCTCGAGGCGTCGGCTGAGGGCCTGCCGTCCGATTCCGACCCGCTGATCGAACAAGGCGACTGGCAGTACTCCACCCGCTACCTGGCCGCCGCCGAGTACCGCATCACGCAGCCGTGGAGCCCGTGGCGGGCCTCTGCCACGCTGGGCCTCGGAGCCACCACGTTCTGGGACAACAGCTGGGCCAGGTATTCGATCGACGAGGACGGCTTCTACGACTTCAATACGGCATCGATCGTCGAGTTGACGGGCACGCACTTCGCCGTGACGCCCGGTTTCAGGGCCGCGTATGAGCTGGCCCCGAACCTCGACCTGGAACTCGTGGGCCGGGTGAACATGGCCCTGTACGGGGGCGAGGCGTTTGCGATCGACACGACCGGCGTCCGGACGGACATCGAGCCTCCCGGGTCTCCGATCACATCCTGGGGTCTCTCGCTCGGCACCCGTCTGCGAGCGGGCGGGTCGCCTTCGGACTGGTCGGACCTCGAACCAGGCGACCAGGTGCGGGCGTGGACCCTCAGCGGCCACCAGGTCGAGGGCAGGCTGGTATCGGCGGAAGGAGGGCGCCTGCGCCTGGCCGTGGGTCAGGAGTCGATCGATGTGGCGCTCGACGGCCTGCAGGACGCGGCGGTCCTCCATTCGAGCGCGGACCGGGGCGGGTGGATTGGCGCTGCCGTCCTCGGTGGGGTCGGGGTGCTCCTGGGCGCGGCGGCCACGGGTGTAGGATGCTCACTGGACGACTCGGCCTCGGGCTGCTCCAGCGGTGACTGGGTGGCAGGCCCGGTGGCGCTCGGGCTCACGGGGGCGGTCGCGGGTTTCATCTTTGGCACCCTGCTGGGTGGCCTCAGCGACGAGTGGATCGGCCTCTCCGTGAATTGAGGAGACGGGTGACCGGAGGGTCAGTTCCGACCCCTGCCTCTACCCCCGCCACTGCCTCCCCTTTCACCTCCACCTTGCTCGAAGAGCCGGATCAGCATCACCGCAGTCACCGCCCCCACAGTGTTGGCGACCAGGTCCCAACCCGTGTTGATGTAGCCGCCCACATTGGTCTCGGGCATCGTCAGGGTGGCGACGAACTCGATCACCTCGTTCAGGGCGCCGAATCCAAGTCCCGCAGCGGCGGCAAGGACGAGCAGGCCGAAAGCCGGCGCCGGGGCGTGGCCGGATCTCTTCTGGATGGCGCTGCGCAGGCCCTGCCAGCACACCCAGGTCGTCACCCCGAACCCGTAGGCGTGCACAAGATGGTCGTATTTCAGGCGAGGGGGGATCAGCCACAGCGAGTAGAGAACGCGGCTGTCCGCGTTCACCGGCCAGCCCTCCGGTACCACGACCAGGCCCCCGGCCATGTGGATGAGTCCCCAGACGCTGAGCGCCCATAAGGCCCCGGTGCTCAGGCCGACGGATCGGTTGACCGCCCATACGAACCCCATCAGCACCAGCATCACGCCGATGTAGAACAGGAACTCGTCGTTGCCTCGCATCAGACCGGCCGCAAGCGCGATCGCCAGGTAGCCGAAGGTGAAGGCCGCAACGCGTCTGAGTCGGGGTTCCATGTGCGGTCTCCAATCAGGTGGAATGGATGAGTGTCCTCGAACATCGACAGGACGTGGTGGATCGGGCAAGGATCGCGCTTTGCGGGAGGGCCGAGTCAGGCTGACTCAATCCATTTCCGAGACACACCTTACGATGCCCTCGACGGTTCTGGGAAGATATCTTCCCAGAACTGTCGGAGCCGATTGTAAGGGTGCTGCTGAAGTCTCGTCACACCCGGATAACCGCGATTCCATCAGCGCCGGGAATCGTTAGCTTGTCAAAGGTGAGAGAAGGCCTGACCGTACGGAATCAGACAAGAAGATGATGAAAGAGATAGAATGACCGGAGATAGCACAGACCTCCCACTCCTCTTCCGCGCCCTTCGCTTCGCGGCGGATCATCACCGCGATGACCGGCGGAAAGGGGTCGAGGCCTCCCCGTATATCAATCATCCGATCGCCGTGGCTTCCGAGCTCGTGGCGGTGGGTATCGACGACCCCGAGGTGCTGGCCGCTGCGTTGCTACACGACACGGTGGAGGACACGATCGCCACGCCGGAAGAGATCGAGAGCGAGTTCGGACCGAGGGTGAGAGCGCTCGTCGATGCGGTGAGCGATGACCAGGAGCTCCGGTCACGGGAGAGGAAGCGTCTCCAGGTGGAGCACGCTCCCGGTCTCACTCCCGATGCCAAGCTGATCAAGATCGCCGACAAGATCTGCAACACCTACGACGTGGCGCATGCACCGGCCGCCGGGTGGTCACTCGAACGCCGCCGCGACTACCTCGACTGGTCGGAGCAGGTTGTCGAAGGCTGCCGCGATGTGCACCCCCAGCTGGAAGCTCGCTACGACGCGGTGCTGGCCGATGCCCGTGCCCGGCTGGGCGCGGCCGCGGCAGTGACGCGCGAATGACCGGACCGGACGGCATGCCCGAACGCCCGACTGACGGCTGCTACTGGGTCGCTCCCGGCTTCCTGGCCGGCAACTACCCTCGCACCGGCTTCGAGGACTCCTCGCGTGACAAGATGAGGCGGATCCTCGCGGCGGGAGTCACCTGCTTCGTGGATCTTACGACTCGTCACGACCCGCTCCTCCCCTACGATCAGCTGGTCGAACAGCTGGCGGGCGCGGGAGCCATGCGAGCGCATTTTCCGGTGCCCGACATGTCGATTCCGGGTTCGCCCGAGCAGACCCGCGAGATCCTCGACACGATCGACCGGGTCATCGCGGAGGGCGGCACGGTCTACCTGCACTG
>JBATJK010000196.1:0-1553 GCA_049668445.1 Gemmatimonadota bacterium | reverse complement strand
GTCCGGGAGATCGAAGCTGAACATCCCGTCGTACTGTCCACTGTTGGCCAGCACCAACACGCGCGCGCCCACGACGTACCCCAGGAGCGTTTCCTCGGGGGGCGTGATCCAGCGGTAGTGCCCCTCCCGCACGTCGGCCACCCGAAACTCGCTGCCGTGATCGGACATGCGAAGCGCCAGGAGCCCGCGCCAGAAGTTCCGCATGGCCAGAGCGTCGGATCCGGGCGCCAGGCTGTCCCACAGGAATCGGTTGGGGGCCCGCACGTTGTACGTGTCGTCCCTGCCCTTGAAGGCGATGGGTCCGCCGGCCGCGTCAACCACGTGCTCCTCGTGCGGCGCCAGCCCCTTGGAGCGCAGCATCTCGGTGCCGCCGTGCATCACCACCGGTCCGGCCGAGGTGAGCAGCAGGCCCGCGGCGACCCGCATGGCGCCCATGTCCACGCCCGCGAGCCCGTTGTGATCCTCCAGCGCGTACCGATCGGCAAGCGCCCAGTTGTCGTGGATGTCGAGGTACGAGATCCCGTCCGTGGACCGGGGCTCCTCGGTATAGTCGTTGGCCAGCGCCTGCATGGCCCCGGCACGCGCGATTCCGGCGCCACCGGCCCATCCCCGATCGTTCTCGTCGAACGGGCTGCCCTTGAAGGCGTTTCGGGCATCGTCCTGGAAGAACGTGATCGGAGCGTCCTCCTTGTACCACGACCACTCGGGGTTCGCCACGACATCCGGGTCCGTGGGGGCGATCCACGGCTCTCCGTAGATGATCGCGTCCGCTGGCAGCTCGCGTTTGACCCGCAGCAGGGTCTGTTTGTCGATCTGTCCGGCGAGGTCGATGCGGAAGCCGTCCACTCCGAGCTCGTCCATCCAGTGGCGGAGCTGGTCCACGATCCAGCGCTGCACCATGGGCCGGTCCTCGGACTTGGTCTCGTTCCCGTACGGCCCTATGTGCTCGACGTTCTCGTCGGTGCGGAAGAAGTATGGCAGGTCAAGCACGTTGAAGTTCAGCAGGCGGTGCCGGTCGTCCATGTTCTCGCCGGTGTGGTTCGGCACCACGTCGATCACCACGGCGATGCCGCGTTCGTGGAAGGCTCGCACCAGCGCCTTGAACTGCTCCCGTTCTTCACCCGGCGCCTTGTCCCGAGAGCGGAACCGACTCTCGACGGCGAAGGCGTGCGTCGTGCGATACCCCCACTGGTAGTTCTCGCGATCGATCCCCATGTCGCGGGCGAAGTCGTCATCCTCGAACGCTTCCCGCCACTCGTCGTCCGGGTAGTGCAGGTACTCCTGCACCGGCATGAGGTGGACCACGTTCACCCCGAGGTCCACCAGGTAGTCGAACCCGATGGACTCCCCGTGCGCGTTCGTGAGGCCCGGGCGGGCCATGGCGGGCAGGGTCCCCGTCTCCACGTCCGCCACCGGCAGCAAGTCGGTGAAGTCCTGCACGTGCACCTCGTAGGCCACCACGTCCTCCATGGCGGGCCGTCCACCGACGACCGGCGGAGGCGGCGGCCCATCCCGCCACACCAGCGACTTGCCGTGTGAATCGTCATTAACGA
>JBATJK010000195.1:0-25439 GCA_049668445.1 Gemmatimonadota bacterium | reverse complement strand
TCTCGGGAGTCCTCGGGATTGTCGAAGGCCGTCGCAGGTTCGATCAGATGTCGCTTCCGCGTTTTGCGGGGTGGGGGGGACTCGGGGGGCTTCTGCTGTCCGGGGTCTTCGTCCTGGCTGCCGGCCTCAGAGGCGATGTAATCCTGGTGCTAGGTCCCGTGTTCGCAATGGCGAGCGCGGCTTCCGCTGCTGGTTCGCTGGCCCTGGCCAGAATGGCGGACCGGCAGTTGCTCGATGCCGGTGGGGACGCGGCCGCAGCGAGGCTTGGCGAAGGTGACTAGGCGCCGACAGACCTGAAACGCAATGGCTGAAGAACAGATTGCTCTGCGGGCCGCCCGGCCCGACCTCGACGAGGGTCACGTTTTCGCCCGGTACCTCAATGCGGCCGCCGAAGGCTTCTTCGAGTTCTGGCTCGGGAGGAATTTTGCCGGCGTCCTAGCGCAGGCCTTCATGAAGCCGGGCCATGACCTGTCCCACGAGTACGCTGCGTTCGCCGTACGCGGCGGAAGAATAGTCGGGATGGCCCTTTGCTACACGGCCGAACAGCACCGCGCTTCCTCGCTCGAGCCACTGCGCGAGGCCGAAGGCTATCGAGCCTTCCGCGCTGCGATCATCGGAGCCGTGATGTCTCCGATCATGCGAGTCCTCGATACGCTCGAGGATGGCGACTTCTATCTCCAGGCGATCGCCGTTGACGAGGACCTGCGCGGAGCGGGCGTCGGGTCCCTCCTGATCGGCTGGGTTGAAGAGCAGGGTAGAGCCAGCGGATCCCGGCGGATGTGTCTCGATGTCTCCGGCGCGAACCTCGGGGCTCGCAGGCTCTACGAACGCCTCGGCATGGAGGTGGTCTCGGAGTCGAAGATCTTCTATATGCCTCGGATCAGACTCCTGCGGATGGCGAAGGCTATCTGACCGGAGCCTGCGTTGCCGCCAGTTGTCCGACCGCTTCGATCAGCCGATCGACTTCCTCCTGATTCGTGTAGCAGGCGCAGCCCGCTCGCAGAAGGCCCTCCGGTTCGACATCCAGGCGGGCCGTGACCGAGGAGGCGTAGAAGTTCCCGTGCGACAGGAACAGGCCCCAGTCCGACGACAAACGAGCCGCCGCTTCGGCCGGAGTGTGGCCTTCGATCGTGAACGACAGAGTAGGGGTACGAAGCGCTCCCGGTCGCGGGCCGTACAGGCGCACACCGCTCACGTTCTCGAGGCCCTCCCACAGCCGGGCGATCAGCACGTCTCCCCGTCGCGACAGCTCCGCGAAGGCGGCGTCGAGTCGCTCGCCGCGAGTGCCCTGGCCCGCCAGCGCAGCCAGGAAGTCCACGGCGGCTGCGGCGCCGGCGATGCCCTCGTGGTTCAGCGTCCCGGTCTCCCACTTTTCCGGAGCCGCGTCCGGGGCGGGGGCCAGTTTCGGGGGCAGCACATCCGCGAGAATACCGCCTCGGCCCCACAGGACCCCGACGTGCGGTCCATAGAACTTATAGGGGGAGCAGGCGAGGAAATCACACCCGAGCGTCGCCACGCTGATTCTCTCGTGTGGTGCCAGATGAACCGCGTCCACGAACAGGAGGGCGTCCACGGATCGGGCGAGCGACCGGGCGCGCGCAAGATCCACGATCGTACCCAGGGCGTTGGACGCCGCGGTGACCGCGACCAGGCGCGTCCGTTCCGATACGCTGGATTCAAAGGCCCCCCAGTCCAGGTTCCCGGTCTCGGGGTCCAGCGGGACCGTGCGGACGACGACGCCCCTCTCCAACTCCAGGTCGACCCACGGCGACACATTCGCCATGTGGTCGAGTTCGGTCACCACGATCTCATCGCCGGGCTCGAAAGTACGGCCGAGTCCGCGGGCGAGGTGAAACGTCAGCGTGGTCATGTTCGGTCCGAACACGATCTCGTCCGGCCGTCCGCCGACGAGGTCGGCGAATGCGGCCCGACTGGCTGCAAGTACCTCGTCCAGTTCGCGCGAGGTCTGGTAGGCCCAGTGCGCGTTGGCGTTGTGACGCAGCATCTGCTCGACCACGGCCTCGGCGACCACAGCGGGGACCTGGGTGCCGCCGGGCGCATCGAAGTACCCTACTGGTCGATCGTCGAACAGGCGCCGAAGGGCAGGGAACGAAGCTCGAATGGTCTCTATGGAGGCGATGGGGGAGATCGCGTTGTCGTGCGTGTCGGTCATCGGGTCGGTCCTGGACGTTGAGGTGTATCGTCGACGCTTACGTCGGTCCGGCGCCGGGAACCTACTCGGCTCGCACCGGCCCCGCAGCGGCATTCGCGGTGGGCGAGCGTGAGCGGAAGACAAAACGTCCCAGCACTGTATGCGTACCCGCCTCGGAGAAGCGGCGAGCAGAGCCATAGGATGATGTGTAGCAACGGGTTACGGGGGTGTAGGTCGGTGTTCCTTGTTGGCTCGTTTCGTGCTGTAAGCGGACTTAACGTGTGATCGGACTACTCGGGCATACCGGGACCACCCGGCGCCCAATCCCATGGAGTGATGACGATGACCACGATTGCCGACAAGAAAGCCGATCTCGCCGGTCCCGGCGTAAGCACCTACGAGGAGGTTGCGAAGATTCTCCCGACGGACTACAAGCCGCTCTTGAGTCCGAAGGACACCATGAAGGCCCTGTTCGACGTGAAGCGCTACATCGAAGACGGCCTCGCCCGCGAGCTCAACCTGATGATGATCCAGGTGCCGCTGATCGTCCGGGTGGACAGTGGCGTGAACGACATGCTCGACCGGGACGGTTCTCGCACGCCCGTGGAGTTCGACTGCGGCCTCGGCCTCGAGAAGCCGATCCGGGCCAGCGTCGTACAGGCAGCGACCAAGTGGAAGCGGATGGCCCTGAAGCAGTTCGATTGTGCGGTGGGCGAGGGCATCAACACCGACATGAAAGCCGTCCGCAAGGACTACTTCCTGGACCACGACCACAGTTCGTACGTGGACCAATGGGACTGGGAGAAGGTCATCACGGCGGACCAGCGCAATCTGGCCTTCCTGACGGACACGGTGCAGCGCATCTGGAAGGTCATCAAGGGCGCTCAGGACTACGCGTTCGACAAGTATCCGGCGCTGGACGATCCGAGATACCCGCGCCTTCCGGACGATCTGGTGTTCATCCACGCCGAGGAGATCCTGGAAATGTATCCGGATCTTCCCCGCAAGCAGCGTGAGACGAAGATCATCCAGGAGTATCCGGCCGTCTTCATCTACGGAATCGGGTGGACTCTCGCCGACGGCTATCCGCACGAGATGCGGGCCGCCGACTATGACGACTGGGTCACGGACACCTCTGCCGAGACGGGCAAGGACACGCATGGGCTGAACGGTGATATCCTGGTCTGGAACCCGGTCACGAAGCGTCGGCACGAACTGACGTCCATGGGCGTTCGGGTGACGAAGGACACCCTGGTCCAGCAGCTCGAACTGAGCGGCCAGATGGACTATCTCGAGCAGCCGTATCACCAGGCGATCCTGAACGACGAGATTCCGCTCAGCATCGGTGGCGGGATCGGGCAGTCGCGCACCTACATGCTGCTTCTCAGGAAGGCGCACCTGGGCGAGGTCAGCGTCACGGTGTGGCCCGACCAGTTGAAGGAAGTCTGCGAAGAGCGCAACATCGTCGTGCTGGAGTAGATTCAAAGGGCAGGAGAGCGCAGGCGGCCGCGGGGGCTCTTGGGCTCCCGCGGCCTTGTTGTCTGTGTCAGATGTGCCCATTTACGGAGGAGCCGTGGACAACGAGCTTGCCGGGCAGAAAGCGTTCGGAGAGGGTGGCCTCGAGCACTCTCTGGGACGGGCGCGTGAGGACTGGAGGGTCGAGGACCTGGTGGAGCTGTTTCGCCGCGGGCGGGCCAGGGGCCTGAGCCTGATGCACGTGGGAGGCGACGGCTGGCTGAAGCGCCTCGACTTCATGCCCCACGATGAAGCCCGTCTTCGCCGTGTGTGCGAGGCTGGCGAAAGGGCCGATGGTTCGAGCCTTTTCCCGGGCGCCGGGATTCCTGCGGGCGCCTCGGACATCGTCCTCCGCCCCAGGATTGAATCGGGCTTCCTGGACCCGTTTTCGGCAGTTCCGACCCTCGTGCTCATGTGCAGCCATGCCGGACCGGACGGTAAGCCCCTGCCACAGTCCCCTGACACGATCGTGCGTCGCGCCATGGAGCGCCTGCGCTCACATACGGGCGTCGAACTGCTGGCCCTGGGGGAGGTCGAGTACTTCCTGGGCAAGCGCCGGGACGAGAGCGACATCTACGGGGCCGACGATCGGGGATACCATTCCGTGTCTCCGTTCGTGTTTGGCGAGCCCCTGCGGCGGCGCGCGCTCGAACTCCTCGTGGACCTCGGACTCAACGTGAAGTACGGACACAGCGAGGTCGGATACATCGAGGCGCGAGAACCGGATGGTGTCATCTGGGAGCAGCACGAGATCGAGCTCGGCCTCGATACGCTTCCCAGGGCGGCCGAAGCCGTTCTGCTTACCCAATGGGTGCTGCGAAACCTGGCTCACCAGAACGGCATGCGTTGCAGTACGGACCCGATCATGGCCGAGGGGCATGCGGGGAACGGGCTTCATTTCCACCTCGCCCCGTCGAGAGATGGGGAGCTTACCCCAGTTCGTGAGGCCGGGGGCTCGCTGTCGGACCCGGCCCGATGGCTGATTGGAGGGCTCGTGCAGACGGGGGCCGCTCTCATGGCGTTCGGGAATCGAGCGCAGGGCTCGCTCACGCGGCTCACCCAGGCCAAGGAGGCGCCGAACCGCATCACCTGGGGGGAGTATGACCGGTCCGCCCTGATACGGCTTCCCGCGCAGGCCATGGACTCGAGCGGGCGTCCCGTCAGTCCGGCCACGATCGAGTTCCGGCTCCCCGACGGATCCGTATTTCCGCACCTGCTACTGGCGGGAGCCGCGCTGGCGATGATCAAGGGTGCCGATACGGAGGAACTCGACGAGCTCCTGGCGGCCACCTCGGCCAGCGCCGTGAAGGACGGAAAGGGAAGGGCCGCCTCGGTGCCGTGGAGCTTCCGCGAGGTGGCGGTCGCCGTGGCGGAGCAACGCGAGGCGTTCGAAGCCGAGGGCGTCTTCCCGTCCGCGTTGCTGGACGGACTCGTGTCAGACCTCTCACATCTGTGAGAAACGACTCGAAAGAAACGTGCGTAAAATGAAGTGGCAGAACCAACTACTGTCGCTCGCCCTGCTGGGGTTGGGCCTTGCCGCGTGCCAGCCCGACTCGGCCCCGCCGAAGCCAAACATCGTTCTCATCGTGGCGGACGACCTTGGCTACGGCGAGCTCGGGAGCTACGGGCAGCAGCGGATCCGCACTGCGACCCTGGACCGCCTGGCGGAGGAGGGGATGCGCTTCACACGGCACTATTCCGGCAGCCCCGTGTGCGCTCCCTCGAGAGCCACGCTTCTGACGGGCCTGCACACGGGTCACGCCGTGGTGCGCGACAACGACGAGATGACCGAACGGGGTGACGTGTGGGGCGACACGCTGATCGAGGGCAATCACCCCCTTCCACCGGAGACGTACACCATCGGGCGGATGCTGCAGGACGCGGGTTACGTGACGGCCGCGATCGGCAAGTGGGGGCTCGGGGGCCCGGGCGACAGCGGTGAGCCAAACCTGCAGGGCTTCGATCACTGGTACGGGTACATGTGCCAGCGCGAGGCCCACAACTACTACCCCACTCACCTGTGGCGAAACGGCACCCGGGAGACGTTGCCGGGGAATCCGCCGTTCAGGGCCCACCAGCGGCTCCCGGCCGAGGCCGATCCGAACGACCCGGCCTCGTACGCGGCGTACCGGGGCGAGACGTACGCGATGGATGTCATGATGGAGGACGCCGTCGCGTTCGTTCAGGAGCACTCGGAGCAGCCGTTCTTCCTGTATCTGCCCTTTCCCGTCCCCCACGTGGCTCTCCAGGTGCCGGACGAGTCGGTGGCCGATTATGAAGGTCAGTTTGCCGATGCGCCGTATCCGGGAGATCGGGGCTATCTCCCGAATCGGACTCCGCGGGCCGCCTACGCCGCCATGATTACGCGCATGGACGAGGGAATCGGCGACATCCTGCGGGCGCTCGATGACGTGGGAGTGGCGGAGAACACGGTCGTGATCTTCACCAGTGACAACGGACCCACGTTCAACGGCGGTACGGACTCGGAGTTCTTCTCCAGCACGGGCGGCCTTCGAGGACTGAAGACCATGCTGTACGAGGGCGGCATCCGGGTTCCCCTGATCGTGCGCTGGCCGGGGCAGGTGGCCCCCGGTGCCATCTCGGACCACGTGTCCGCGTTCTGGGACTTCATGCCCACGCTGGCCGACATTGCCGGGGCGGCCAGGCCGATGCAGACGGACGGAATTTCGATGGTCCCGGTGCTGACGGGCGACGCGGCGGCCCAGTCCATCCACGAGCGCCTGTACTGGGAGTATCACGGGGGGCAGGCCCTGGTGTCCGGCCAGTGGAAGGCGGTCCGACCGCAGACGGAGGCGCCCCTGGAGTTGTACGACCTGACCGCCGATCCAACCGAGTCGACCGACGTCTCGGCTTCCCATCCGGACGTCGCGGAGCGCCTCCTGGGGGAAATGGACTCCGCTCGCACTCCGTCCGCATTCTTCCCCCTCGATCGGACGAAGGCCTCCCGCCTGGGAAGGGTGCGCCGGGCGTGCGGACTGATCTCGGCCTCCGTGCGCAAGGTCCTGGGGGCCGCCCCCGAGACGGGTGTGGACCCGGGTGGCCCGGGCGCTCCCGACCCGACGTGCACGGTGGCGCTGCGGCTGGATGCGGACGGCGCGCCAGCCGGCGCGGAACCGTCGCAGGCCATCCGCGAGGCCTTCGAGGCAGCCGGTTGGGAAGAAGACCTCGGCGTGGCGGCCGACGGGGCGGGTACGACCGCATTCGCCTACTCGCAGGAGAATGTGCGCTGCGAGGTGTCAGCGGGACGTCCGGCCAGCCTGGTGGACGGAGAGATCGTCGCAGACGGTACCGTCTACCTCGAGTCCGGCTGCTCGGCCTCGGACTAGCGCGCTATCTGCACGTCGAGGGGAGGGGCAGTTCCCTTTGGACCGGGGACGAGGCCCCCCAATTCTTTCCACCGGGTGGTTCCTGGCTCACCCACGCCTACCCTGAACGGGCCCGGCGAATAGGCAGGAGCCGAGAAGCGGTTTCCTTCGAGGCGGAGGGTGTACACGAGCTCGCTGGTGGCCTCGTCCACGACCTGAAATACCGGATCGTCCATCCCCGTGACCCGCAACTCGGGTAGCCAGCCAGTCTGCTTCCCGCCGTATCCGTCCAGCTGGCGGAATTCCACCGGCCAGCCGGCGTATGGAGTGCCGTCCACCGTCGGGTCGGCCCACCGCGGCCATGCCTCGAGGCTGACACGCCTGTCATCCCGTCCGAACCGGGCGATGCCATAGCCGGGCGCCATGTCGTGCAGAGCCGCCGGTTCCCTCCCGGTGCGGACCGGGTTCGAAACCGCGTGCACGGTCATCCGGTTGCCGAAGCCGTCCTCGAAGCGGCCCGCATAGCGTGGATCCCCGGGGTCCGGGCCGTCACCCGGCCGAGGTGGGAACCACCGCCGCGGGAAGAAGTTGGCGATCGAGGGCACGCAAAGAGCAAAGGCCGCGTCTTCCCACGTGTCGATCCCATACTGAAGGGTGCTCCCGAGGTGCTGGTCGCCTGCGAGATGCACGGCGAAGCCCCGGCGCATGGCTCGCAGGGCTCGGTTCCGGCCGGACCGGGGCCAGCCGTTCGAGTCCATGTCGGCTACCACACGATCGTCAGGCGGGTACTCGCCGGGCTCCACGATTCGAAGCGTCGGTACGTTGGCGTCGCTCGTCTCCGAGGCCGGGAGCGTGGCCAGGTTGGCGAACAGGGTCTGTGACAGGGCGACCTTCATCCATGTCCCGTCGCTCCAGTCCGCCGCCCACGCGTCGAGAAACGCGAGTTGCCGGTCGCCGAGCAGGACCGCTCCCGGAGCGTCGGACTCCCGTTTCGCGTCGAACCCCGGGTTCTGTGCCCAACCGTTGGCCACACCGGCCTCGGGCAGGAGGGGGCCGGGAGCTGACTTGAACTTCCGGTCCTCCAGGACGGCGAAGCTCACCCCGCCGTACAGGATGTCCGTGAAGTAGACGCCAATGGCCTGGGCTACCGGCGTCGGGTCGGGTGGATCGGGCAGGTGGGAGGTCTGCGTGCGCTCGACCATGCGGACGAAGTCGGCCGGCATCTTGTAGCCCCCCGCGTCCTGGGCCGCCGAACCACTGAGCCCCGCGGGAGTGGCGATGCCGCCGGCGCCCCACACGTTTCCGTGATACACGTCGTGATCGTCCGGGATCGACACCGACGGCAGACGGCGGGTCAGGTCGCCGAAGGCCCAGTGCCACAGGTACCAGCGGTACAGGTAGTCCAGGTACGGATGCTGATGGTCGGGCGCCGTGGGGCTCGCTCCCTCGTAGACCTGGTCTCCGCTGAAGAACAGAAAATCAGGGTCGTGCCCGGCCACGTGTCCCACGATATCCGTGTGCGGAAACCACACGCCCCAGTCCCACGGAAACCACCCCCCATCCACGCCGCTCCACCTGCCTGGAACGGGCTTCGCGACGTTGTGATTGCCGGTGAAGGCGGCTACCACGATCTCCGCTTCGTCGATTGGATCTCGCGGCACCAGGCCCTCGAAGGCGGTCGTTCCCGGCACCTCGACTCGCACTCGCACTCGTGTGTCCACGGTGTCGTCCCAATCCTCTACGCGGAAACTCGCCGTGAAACCGGGCTCGACGATCGGGGCCGTCGCGACCGAACTCCAGGTGCCCCCGGCCCACATGTCGAGGGCTGCCTCGTGGGCATCAGCCGAACCGAGAGGCACGAGCTGGGCCGTGAGCTTCAGCGTTCCCCGGCTCAGCGTGTGCTGGATTCCGATGATCGGCCCCAGGCTGCGGTCGGGGTGGCGCTCCAGCCACTCTCCGCTGGCGGCGAAGTCGTCGAACCAGAAACCGGGTGCCGAGGGCTCAGGCACATCCGACACCAGGGCGACGTTGCCGGTGAGTCGGTCCGCTTGCACTCCGTCGATCCGGAGCTGCGCGGATCCTCCGGCTCGATCCGAGGCGGTCAGGGTCACGGTCACCTCGTCCGGCGCGTCCGCCGGCATCGCGACGACGGACAGCGTGACCTCGCCGCCCGGGTCCACAACTCCCGTCTCTGCGCTTCCTTGAGCCAGCCAGCCACTCTCCGTCTCGAAGTCCCGCACGAAGAGGCGACCGGAACCGTCCAGGCCAGCAAACAGACCCCCTCCCTGGCCCCAGCTGTGATGAATCAGGGCCGCAGAGCGGTAGTCGATTCCCGCGCCGGCCCCGATCAGGAAACCCGCTCGTCCCTCGGCCGGGCTGGTAGCCGCCTCCGGACCGCCGAGTCTGCCCAGCCGCACCTCGACCCGCAGCGTTCCGGGGGCCGGTTCGACACGCGCGGTTAGCAGGTGGACGGTGCGCATGGGAAGGGAGACGCGGCTCTCGAGCCGCCCGTCCCTGACCTGCCAGTCCTGCAGACGGTTCGCCCACAGGTTAGGGCCGACCCAGGGCCTGTCCGGCGAGTCGTCCCACGACTCCACGACACCGCTCGGCTCGCTGCCGCAGGCCGCGAGGGCAAGGCAGAGCAGGGGAGTAGCGAAGGCGAGGCGGCGGGCGCGTTGCCGGCCGTTGCCATCAGGCAGAGGAGAGCAGAGGATAGGGGGAATGAAATTCCTACGCATCGTATTGATCGTCCTGGCCTTTGTCGTCCTGGCGGCTCACCTGAGCCGAGCGGGCAGCGACGTGTTCGCGGGCTTGATCCTCCTGGCTCCCCTGCTGTTGCGCGTGCAGGAGCCCTGGGCAGGCTGGACGCTGCGCCTGGCTCTGCTGATCGGAGGGTTCGAATGGATCCGAACGGTCGTGCACCTGGTGGGTGAGCGCCGAGCGGCCGGTGACGACTGGACCCGGCTCGCGGTCATCCTGGGCGTCGTAGCCCTCCTCACGTTTCTCGCCGCGTGGGCCGTCCGGGTGAGGCCCGGGATTCAGGATTCCCCCGCCGATTGATCGCGGCCTGGCGGGACCGACCCGACCGGATCCGGCCGCCTAGCCCTGTGTCTCGACCGCCTGTGCGAGGGCCTCGAGCCCTGATTCGACATACCAGCCCAGGTGCGCGTGCAAGGCCTCACGCCCGCGCTCACGCAGGGTCCGAACGTCCCCGAGGGCCTGCGCTCGCAGCAAGGTCCCGAGACTGAAGCCGCTGTCGGGAAGATCCAGGTCTTCGACCGGGTCGGCCGTGATCACCAGGAACATTCCCCCGTCCTGCCCTCCCTTGTGCAACTGTCCCGTGGAGTGGAGGTACCTGGGGCCGTACCCGAAGGTAGTCGCCAGCCCGGTTCGGGTGCGAAGCCCCTCCCGGAGCCGCTCCACGGCGGCGTCACGCTCGGGACTGGGTGCGAAGTAGCCCAATACGGCCACGTAACCCCCCTCACGCCCCTTATCGAGCCACTCGGAGAGAAGACCGCCGACCGAAGCGTCTTCTGCGGGTGAGCCGTTCTCTCTCGAAAACAGGTCCAGTCCGCCGTCGCTGGCCCACACGGTCTCAGCAGGAAACGCACCGACAGACGCCCGCTGCTCGAGGAGATCCGCGGTAGCCTGTTTGGCCGCGGATACGTCGGGCTCGTCGAACGGATTCACACCGAGGACCGCGCCCGCGGTCGCGGTGGCGATCTCCCAGCGGAGGAACTCGCCGCCCAGCGCCTCGGGCTCGGGAAGGTCGATCACGAATACGGGGTGACCGGCCGCCTCCAGCGCATCGAGCGCCAGGCGGGTGCCCGAATCGTCGTCACCGGCTACCGAGTAGTGGACGAAGACACGGTCTGGAGAGCATGCGTCGGCCGCCGGCAGCGGCTCTCCCGTGACGGGGACGATTCCGTGCCCATTCTTGCCTGTGCTCTCCGCCACCAGCTGCTCGATCCACAGCGGAAACGAGGCCACGCGGTCGGAGGCCGTCAGCATCAGCTTGTCCCGGCCGCTCTTAGCCGACAGAGCCAGGGACGCCCCCATCCGAACGGCGGGGTTGGCCGACTCGGGAAGACCCGGCGAGCATTCGTGCTCCAGTTGCCGGGCCCACTCGACGATGCGGTCGACGTCCGCCCCCATCAGGGCCATGGGGAGGAGACCGAAGACGGTGAGCGCGGAGTAGCGTCCCCCCACGTCGGGTGGCGCTTCGAACGAACGCAGGAACCCGAGGCCCTCGGCCTCGGTGAGGAGTGTGGAACCAGGGTCGGTCACGGCGACGAAGTGTCGCCCGACAGCGGGCACGTCCTCGCGTTGCAGCCGCTCACGGAAGTAGCGGTACAGACTGAGTGTCTCGATCGTGCCACCCGACTTGCTGGCCACCACGAACACCGTCCGGAGCGGGTCGATGGCCTGGTCAACGGCCGCTACGGCTGCCGGGTCCACGGTGTCCAGGACCGTGAGACGCGGGAAACCGGCGCCCGCTGAAAACGACTCGGAAGCCACCAGGGGGCACAGGCTGCTGCCACCCATTCCGAGCAGTACGATGTCACCCACGCCAGCCTCGCGCACTTCTTCGGCGAACCCCTTCAGGTCGGGAAGCAGAGCGGCCGCGGAGGCCCACCCGCGGGTCCAGCCGAGGCGCTTGCCGATGGCCTGCCGTGTGGGGGTGTCCCCCGGCCACAGCGATGGGTCGCGGCCCGCGAGGCGCACGGCGAACCGCTGCTCGTGCATGGCCGAGAGAGTCGCGGCGAGTCCCGAGACCGGCTCAGCCGGCTCCCGGACATCTACCGCCAGGCCCTGACGCATCTCCGCCCGACGCTCCGCCAGCCCCGCGAGCAGCTTGTCGAACGGGTCCACGAACTTCTGCGCCCCCTCGGACAGCAGCTGCTCGTTGACGGCGTCCATGTCGATGCCGGTCGCGGTGAGGTCCGAGAACACGCTCTCGGACTCCTCCACGCCGTCCTCCACGGAGTCCGGCAGAACTCTGCCCACCCGGGCGAACGCCTCGATCGTGACCTCGGGCAAGGTGTTTACGGTGTCACGGCCGATCAGGGGCTCCACGTATCGGACCGGGTCGTACAGGGGATTCTTGGTGCTGGTGCTCGCCCACAGCAGTCGCTGCGGCCTCGCGCCCGCGGCGGCAAGGTCCTGCCAGGCGGAGTCGGCGACGAGTCGCTGGTAGGATTGATAGGCAAGCTTGGCGCTGGCTACAGCCGCCCGGCCATACAGAGCTTGCGCCGCCGGCTCACCCGCCGGGATCCGAACGCGGTGCGAGAGCAGCGAATCGACCAGGACGTCGATTCGGCTCAGGAAGAAGCTGGCTACCGAGGCGACCGAATCGAGCGGCTGGTCCTCCGCGGCGCGGCGCTGCAGGGCCCGCACGTAGGCCCGGGCGACACCCTCGTACGCATCGACCGCGAACAGCAGGGTGACGTTGACGTTGATGCCCTCGTACAGCAGCTCCTCGATCGCCGGTACTCCCGCCGGAGTGCCCGGTATCTTGACCATCAGGTTGGGCCGATCCACGGCAGCCCACAGGTGCCGGGCTTCGATCAGTGAGCCTTCGGTGTCGTTGACCAGGTGCGGGGATACCTCGAGGCTCACGTAGCCATCGATTCCCGCGGATTCGTCGTATACCGGCCGAAGCAGGTCACACGCTTCTCTAATATCCGTGACGACGAGGGTCTCGTAGATGTCCTCGACTGACGCACCGGCAGCCGCGAGCTCGGCGATCTGATCGTCGTAATCCGCGCCGGATGAGATGGCCTTGTGGAATATCGCGGGATTCGAGGTCACGCCTCGCAGGCCCTGCTCGCGCACGCGGAGTTCCAGTTCGCCGCCCCGGATCATCTCGCGACTGAGGCTGTCGAGCCAGTAGCTCTGTCCCTGCTCCAGCAGGTCGAGGAAGATCTCCACGGTCAGTCCTCCGTGCGCTTGAACGAGTAGTCGTCTTCCACGGCGAGCAGCTTGTCCAGGCGGCGTCGATGCCGTCCTTCGTCAAGAAACCGGGCCGCCATGAACCCGTCCGTCACCTCGCGTGCCACTTCGATCCCGATCACCCGTTCGCCCAGGCACAGGACGTTCATGTCGTCGTGCTCCACCGCCTGGCGGGCCGAATACGTTTCGTGACACACGCCAGCCCGGATCCCCGGCACCTTATTCGCCACGATGCAGACGCCGACGGCGCTTCCGCACACCAGCAGGCCGCGCTCGGCCTCACCGCGGGCGACGGCCTCGGCCACGGCGCGAGCATAGTCGGGGTAGTCCACGGACTGAGGACCATCCGTACCCAGGTCGATGACCTCGTGACCCGAGTCCCGCAGGTGATCCGCCAGAATCTGCTTGTACTGGTATCCGGCGTGATCCGACCCCACCGCTACACGGCTCATTCGCCCTCCAACAACCGTCGCGCCGCCGCCACGACGTTGTCTACGCTGTACCCGTATTGCCGGAACAACTCCCCGGCCGGAGCGCTCGCCCCGAAGGTGTCGATGCCGATCACGGCTCCGGCGTCTCCGATCCATTCCCTCCAACCGAACGACACTCCGGCCTCGATGGCCAGACGGTGCTCGACCTCCGGCGGAAAGACCTCGTGCTGATACGCGGTTTCCTGCTCCCGGAATATCTCCCAACTCGGCATGCTCACGACTCGAGTGGCGACGCCGGAGTCGATGAGGACTCTCCGTGCCTCGAGGGCCAGTGCCACCTCGGACCCCGAGGCGACGAGAATCAGGTCCGGGTCGGAATCATCCGCGTCTTCCAGGATGTAGGCTCCCAGCTGCAGTCCGATCGCCCGTCCGGGCCCGTCGACCCGAATGACCGGAACTCCCTGGCGGGTCAGGACCAACATCGTGGGCCCGTCGCGGCGCACGATCGCTTCACGCCACGCCTGTACCGTTTCATTGGCGTCCGCCGGCCGAATCACACGGAGTCCCGGCATCGCCCGCAGGGCAGCGAGGTGTTCGATCGGCTGATGCGTCGGACCGTCCTCACCAAGGCCGATCGAGTCGTGCGTCATCACGTAGATGACGGGCTGTCTCATGAGTGCCGCGAGCCGAATCGCCGGCCGGGCGTAGTCGGTGAACACGAAGAACGTGGCGGCGTAGGGCCTCACGCCTCCGTGCAGCGCCATGCCGGTGGAGGCCGCCGCCATGAGGTGTTCTCGGATCCCCCACCGCACGTTTCGACCCGCGTAATCGCCTGGACCGAAGTCTCCGGACTTCTCGATCAGAGAGTTGTTCGACGGAGCCAGGTCCGCGCTGCCACCGATCAGCCACGGCAGGTGTTCGGCGATCGCGTTCAGGGCGACGCCGGACGCCTTGCGGGTGGCCATGGGACCGTCGGCCTCATCGTACGATGGGAGGTCGGCATCCCACCCCGATGGGAGCCGACCGTCGATCGCACTCTCGAACTGGTCGGCAAGCTCAGGGTAAGCCGCACGATAGGCATCGAAGCGGGCCCGCCACTCGCTCTCGGTATCGGCGCCCCGGTCGACAGCCTCCCGCATATGTTCCAGGGCCCTGGGGGGAACCAGGAACTGCGAATCTTCCGGCCAGCCGTAGGCTCTCTTGGTGAGCTTGACCTCCTCCGAGCCAAGAGGCGAGCCGTGCGCGGCCGACGTGTCCTGCTTGTTGGGCGATCCGAAGCCGATGTGTGACCGCACGACGATCAGTGACGGCCGGTCCGCTTCCGACCGGGCGCAGTCCACCGCGCCCCTCAGAGCGCCAAGGTCGTTGGCCGCGTCGCCCAGGTCCTGCACGTGCCAGCCATACGACGCGAAACGGGCCGCGGCATCGTCGGAGTAGGTGAGGTCCGTCGAGCCGTCGATCGTGATCCGGTTGTCATCGTAGAAGACGATCAGCTTCCCCAGGCGAAGGTGGCCGGCGAGCGAACCGGCTTCGTGGGAGGCCCCCTCCATGAGGTCCCCGTCGCTGGCGATTACATACGTGAAGTGATCGACGATGTCGTGCGAGGAGCGGTTGTAGACGGCCGCGAGGTGTGCCTCGGCCATCGCCATCCCGACCGCCGTCATGATCCCCTGCCCGAGGGGGCCGGTGGTGGTCTCGACACCCGCCGTCAGCCCGTGCTCGGGGTGCCCCGGCGTTCGGCTGTCCCACTGACGGAAATTCCGGATCTCCTCCAGCGGAAGGTCGTAGCCACTCAGATACAGCATGCCGTACAGGAGCATCGAGGCGTGGCCGGCCGACAGGACGAACCGATCGCGGTCGAACCACGCTGGATTGCGCGGATTGTAGCGCATCTCCCGGCTGAGCACGTACGCGATGGGGGCCAGGGCCATCGGCGCGCCTGGATGGCCGGAGTTGGCCTGCTGAATCGCGTCGATGGCGAGGGTTCGGATCGTCTGGATGGAGAGGTCTTCGACGGGCGTTTCCTCGAGGAAAGCCATGTCATGAACCTCCTCGGCCCCGGTCTCGGGTGCGGGGGTATTCATGCCTGTGTTCGTTTCTCGTGTGTCGGTCTGGATGCGGGGGGCCCGGGTGGCCGGGCGCTCGACGCCCCCACGATACCACCGGGGAGAGCGGTGCGCACCTCCCCCCGGCGCTGGCGGCGGGACTCCCGGTGGGCCCGACTCACCGGTAGGTTTCAGGCTCACCGCGCGCGCCCTTTGCGGCAACCGTGTGAGGGATGGACATTGAGGACCGGCGACCTCTCGGTCGGCTCAGCTCGGAGCCGGTGCGGAGGGCAGCCAGGCGTTCAGCGGGGGAAGCGTGACCGGCGCGAAACGGAAAGACACGATTCGGCACGACGTGACCCTGCTGGCCTCGGAAGACCTCCATTGGTTCAACGAGGGCAGGCACTACCGGCTGTGGCAGAAGCTGGGCAGTCATGTGCTCGATCCGGGGGATGGACCGGGCGTTCTCTTCGGGGTGTGGGCGCCTGCCGCGAGTGCGGTGCAGGTCATCGGCGACTTCAACGGTTGGAAGGGGGGTGCGCACCCCCTGGTGGCACGCGGCGATTCGGGAATCTGGGAGGGTTTCGTCCCCGGCCTCGGCATCGAGGCGAAGTACAAGTTCCGAATCAAGGGTGGAGATGGACGGTGGCGAGAGAAGTCCGACCCCATGGCGCGCGCGACCCAGCTCCCACCCGCGACTGCGTCGGTTGTCTGGGAGGACGACTACGAGTGGGGTGATGGGGAGTGGGTCGACTCCCGTGGGGAGCACAACGCGCTGGACCGGCCGATCGCCATCTACGAGGTCCACCTCGGTTCCTGGATGCGGCCCCCCGACGGAGGATTCAACTCGTATCGGGACACGGCTGAGCGCCTGGCGGCTCATATGGAGACGACCGGCTTCACTCACGTCGAACTGATGCCGGTCACGGAGCATCCGTTCTTCGGGTCCTGGGGCTATCAGACGACCGGGTACTTCGCTCCCACCTCACGCTACGGATCGCCGTCGGATCTCAAGTACCTCGTGGACTACCTTCACCGGCGAGGAATCGGAGTGATCTTCGATTGGGTGCCGAGCCATTTTCCGGGCGACGCCCATGGCCTGGCGACGTTCGACGGCACTCACCTGTACGAGCACGAGGATCCACGGCTCGGCTTTCATCCCGACTGGAGCAGCTGGATTTTCAATTACGGGCGACACGAGGTCAGGAGCTTTCTGATCAGCAGCGGCCTGTTCTGGATGGATGAGTTCCACGCGGACGGTCTGCGGGTGGATGCCGTGGCCTCGATGCTGTACCGGGACTACTCGCGGAAGGCGGGCGAGTGGATTCCGAACGTATTCGGCGGCCGCGAGAACCTGGAAGCGATCGAGTTCCTCAAGGAGCTGAACCGGGAAGTATACCGCAGCTTTCCGGGCACCCAGACCTATGCCGAGGAGTCGACCGCCTGGCCCGGCGTCTCCCACCCGGTGGACGTGGGCGGCCTGGGGTTCGGACTCAAGTGGGACATGGGTTGGATGAACGACACGCTTCGTTACATGGCGCTCGATCCCATCCACCGTCAGTGGCATCACCACCACCTCACGTTTCGACAGGTGTACGCGTTCTCCGAGAACTTCGTGCTCCCCTTTTCGCATGACGAGGTCGTGCATGGAAAAGGATCCATGTGGGGGCAGATGGCGGGAGACGAGTGGCAGAAGTTCGCCAATCTCAGGGTTCTCTACGGGTGCATGTACGGTCAGCCCGGGAAGAAGCTGATGTTCATGGGAGCCGAGCTGGCACAGCGGGAGGAGTGGGATCACGAGTGGGAGCTGGAGTGGGGGCGGTTGGCCGATCCGATGCACGCCGGAGTGCTTCGCTGGGTGGCGGACCTGAACCGGCTGTACCGTGAGGAGCCGGCCATGCACGAACTCGACTGCGACAGCGCCGGGTTCGAGTGGGTTGCTCCCGACGACCATCTCCAGAACGTGCTCAGCTTTCTTCGGCAGCGGCGAGACGGGTCGAGCCCGATGCTGATCGTGTGCAACTTCTCGCCCACGCCCAGGTCCGGATATCGGGTCGGGGTGCCGGTCGGAGGCACATGGCACGAGAAGCTGAACAGTGACGCGGTCACCTACGGGGGCTCCGGCGTGGGCAACCTGGGCGAGGTCGTGGCGGAGCATCGCCCCTTGCACGGCCGGGAGTGGTCCCTGGACCTCACGCTGCCGCCCCTTTCCGTCGTCTTCTTCCAGGCTGAGGAAACCGGTCATTGAGCGAGACTCACGTCTGCATCCACGCGCACTTCTATCAGCCGCCGAGGGAGAACCCGTGGCTCGAGGAGGTGGAGCCCGAGCCGTCCGCCAGCCCTTATCACGATTGGAACGAGCGGATCACGGCTGAGTGCTACGCTCCGAACAGCGCAGCCCGCATCACCGATTCGGACGGCAGGATCGAAGCGATCCGCAACAACTTCGCGTCCATCAGCTTCAACTTCGGACCGACGCTCCTCGGGTGGATGGAATTGAAGGCGCCCGCGACGTATGCCGCGATCCTCGAAGCGGACGCCGAGAGCATGAATCGGTTCGACGGTCATGGGTCAGCGCTCGCCCAGCCGTATAACCACATGATCATGCCCCTTGCCACTCCCCGTGATCGACGCACCCAGGTAGCGTGGGGCGTGGCCGGCTTCAGGCGGCGGTTCGGACGTGACCCGGAGGGGATGTGGCTGCCGGAGACGGCCGTCGACCTGGACACTCTGGAGGCTCTCGCCGAGAGCGGTATCCGGTTCACGGTTCTCGCTCCCAGCCAGGCTGCCCGCGTGCGGCTGCAGGGAGGCGAATGGTGGGACGTGGGAGAGGAGGGGCCCGATACGACGGTGTCCTATCGCCAGCTACTTCCCTCTGGAAGGGAAATGGCGCTTTTCTTCTACGACGGCCCGACCTCGCGTGCAGTCGCGTTTGAGAAGCTCCTGGACGACGGGGAGTCGTTGGCCGGCCGCCTGATGGAGATCGTGCGATCGAGGGACGAGGCTGGTGGAGGTCTCGTTCACATCGCTACGGATGGAGAGACGTACGGGCACCACCATGGGCACGGGGACATGGCGCTGGCAGTGGCACTCGGCAGCATCGAGCGCGAGCCGGGAGTGCGCCTGAGCAACTACGCCCTCTACCTGGCCGAGCACCCTCCCGAGCATGAGGTGCAGATCTCCGAGGACACCGCGTGGAGTTGTGCGCACGGAGTGGAGCGGTGGCGTTCGGACTGTGGTTGTTCCACCGGTGGGGAGGCCGATTGGAACCAGGCGTGGCGAGCGCCCCTGCGTGATTCTCTTGATGGCCTCTCCAGCGACCTGGCCCGGGTATTCGAGCAGAAGGCCCGGGGCGTCCTCAAGGACCCCTGGATGGCTCGCGACGCCTACATAGAGGTCGTCCTCGGTTCGGATGCCGAAAGGGCCGCCTTCCTCGATGCGTGGTTCATCGGCGACGGCGACGAGGATAGGGCGGCGGCGCTCCGCCTGCTCGAGATGCAGCGCTGCGCGATGCTCATGTTCACGAGTTGTGGGTGGTTCTTCAACGACCTCGCTGGAATCGAGACGAGGCAGGTACTTCTCTACGCGGCGCGAGCGCTCGACCTGGCCGACTCCGCAGGGGCTGCCGACATCCGGGAGCCGTTCCTGGAGAAGCTCTCAGAAGCCCGGGGCAACGGGCCGGAAGCGAAGAATGGACGTGAAGTGCTACTCGAGGAGAGCCGGGCGGCCCGGATATCGGCGGCGGATATCGCAGCCGACTGGGTTGCTCGTCGGGTGGCGGTGGCCCCGGAGTGGGACTACGTGGTCTGGCGGGCCGACGGGCGCTGGGCGACCGCGGAGGCGCCGGAGGAGCGGTCCGTGGCGGGCAGGGTCAGGGTCACGGACCGGAGGACCGCTTCACACACGGACTTCATCTGCAGGGGGCTGGCACGGGCTCCGGACTTGCTTCGAGTCCAGATTCGACCTGAATCCGAGGGGCCCGGAGAGACGGACCGCTACAGGACCCTGGAATGGGCCGATCTGCACACGGACACGCGGGCCACGATCGAGGGCGTGGGCGACACGGCCGGCGAATGGGGTACGGCCGCCCTCGAAATCCGAGCCGCGATCGAGGCTCTCGAGAGGGTGGGCGCGGACGAGCGAGAGAGTGCAGTCGCGACGATCGAGCGTCTTCTGTCTCAGGCCGAGGCCGATGAGGTGCACCTTCCGCTCTGGACACTGCAGAATCTGTGGTGGCGGGTGATGCGGGACAGGGTACGACCGCTGGATGGCGCTGAGGCAAGGGTGGCCATGAAGCTGGGTTTCGCTCCCTGATCGCCACCGGAATTCAGGCCGGACGCTGCACCTCGTCGGGGTCTCCCCTGCGGAACAGGATGCGATTCGTGGCGTCCATTACGGCTGCGGCCGCCGCTGCCACGTGCGTGGTCCTGACGGGAACCGCCCCGATGTAGCGCGTGCCTTCCCCATCTTCATCGCGCAGAGCGACCAGGATGACGTCGGCGTCGAACGCGTGCATCAGCTTGACTCCCACGAATCGGAAGGGCGGGGTGTTCGTGACTTCGCGGATCGCCTCGAGGGTCGCGAGGGCAGCCAGGCGGATCTCGATGGTCTCCGTGCCGATCCCCTCGGCTTCCGCTACGTGAGAACGGTCCTCGAAGCTCAACTCGACACTGACGCGCACACGCGAACCCGGCTGCCGCTCCGCAGCCGCCGCGACAAACCGGACCCTCTTCTCCGGAGCCGCTGCGGGCTGCTTCCCGCCCGACGCGTCCTGTGCGCTCAACGATACTCCTTGCGGTGCTCTCACTGGGGTGCGCTCCGAGCCTCACGGCCCGGCGACGAGCCACCGGCGCACCATACCGCGGAACGCCGCCCCGCGCCATACGCGCCGCCGATGTCCGGCCTCACGCAGGTGTCGGCGGGCTGGCGACGACTTCGGCGCAAGATCACATTGCGTGCATGACGCATGCCGAAACAGGGTCACGACGGCCGACATTCTACGCACCCGGCGTCTCGGGTCGGGCGGCTGGAGAGGTGTTGGCCCTGGACGAGGATGAGTCGCGCCATGTCCGCGCGCTCCGCCTCGACCAGGGCGCACGCATCCGGCTGACCGATGGGGGTGGATCTCTGTGGGAGGGCCGGCTGGTGGCGGGAGGCCGCTCGGCCACATGCGTTCTCGACTCGCCGGCGGTCCCGGCTGCGGCTCTTCCGGTCGAGCTGGCGTTCGGGGTCGGCAACAAGGCACACGTGATGTGGCTGGTCGAGAAGGCCACCGAGATGGGCGTCAGCCGCCTGGTGCCGCTCGAGTCGGAGCGTACGCGTTCGGTAGCGGACGCCGGCCGGTCGCCGGCTTTCTGGAGCAAGGCAGAGCGGCGGGCCATCTCGGCCATGAAGCAGAGCGGCGGCGCGTGGCTGCCGGAGATGGAACCCCCTTGCTCGCTGGAAGACTATGTCGAGCGGAATGCGGGGCCAACCGGGCGCGGAGCGAGCGGAATGACGCGCCGGGTCCGCCTCGACGGTTCGGGTGAGGGACTCAGGAGCGTCATCGAAGCGTGGGGGGGGAAGGATCACCTGGGCATGCTCGTGGGCCCCGAAGGCGGTTGGAGCGACGGAGAGGTCGCGCTTCTGGATGGCGCCGGGTTTCGGCCGGCCAGTCTCGGTTCCCTGGTGCTCCGGTTCGAGACCGCGGCCATCGCCGGTCTGGCGGTCGTCGCTCAACATGTTCTCGATCTTGCCGATACGGGAGACATTCCACCTTCGAAGGACGCGGGAGGATAGCTCATGGTCAGCGATGATTGTCTGTTCTGCAGGATCGTCCGGGGCGAGATCCCGGCGGACGTGGTCGCCGAGGGCGAATCGTGGTTGGCGTTTCGGGATATTCAGCCCCAGGCCCCGGTTCACGTACTCGTCATACCGCGTCGGCACGTGGAGAGCGCGGATTCTCTCTCGCTCGAAGACGCCGATCTGGCGGGAGAACTGCTGTTGGCGGCGGCTGAAGTGGCTCGCGTGGAGGGGATCGCGGAGTCCGGCTACCGTGCAGTGACCAACGTGGGGGAGAGGGCCGGACAGAGCGTATTTCACCTCCACGTGCACGTCCTTGGTGGGAGGCGAATGCGGTGGCCTCCCGGCTGATTCGGAGCGAGCGTTGAGCCTGCTCGAGGGCGGAGACCGGGCTGAGGAACACGCTCTGGTGGTCCTGGAGTTCCCCCGGGTTCTTGAACGGATCGCGAGCTACGCGTCTTCGGGGCCCGGGCGCAGGGATGTCCTGGCCCTTCGACCGTGGCGCGAGCCGAAGGCCGTAGACGACGCACTTGCCGTGACGGACGAAATGGTCGGCCTGGTGCTCCGACTCGAGTTGTGGTCGCCACCACCGATTCCGGATGCCGAGCCCCTGGTCCGAAAGGCGAGTGTGGAGGGGGCCGCGCTGGACCCGGAGCAGCTGGCGAGCATCCTGGCTCTGCTCCGGGCCTCTCGACTCGCCCGGGCTGACCTGCGGAAGTTCGTCGACGAGTTGACCCGCCTGGCGGACCTGGGAGACCGGATGGTTCGGCTTCCCGACATCGAGACGCGGCTCGAGCGGTCCCTCGATCCCAATGGTGGCCTTTCCGACGCGGCTTCGCCGGACCTCGGTCGGATTCGCAAGTCGCTGCGCGGAAGCCGATCTGCCCTGGTTCGTCGTCTCGAGCGGTACGTGCGGCAGCTGCCGGAGCGACTCCAGGTGACGGACGCGTCCGTGACGTTGCGAGCCGGTCGGTACTGCGTTCCGATACGGCGCGAGGGCATGTCGCAGGTCGGCGGAATCGTACACGACGAATCGGCGACCCATCGAACGGTGTTCGTCGAGCCGCCCGAAGCGATCGAGGCCATGAACCGGATCGCGGAGCTGGAACGCGAGGAGGTGCGCGAAACTCAGCGCGTGCTCCGCGAGTTGACGGAGCTCCTCCGGCCGGAATCGCACGCTCTCATGCAGAGCCTCCTCGCGTTGGCGCAGGCGGATAGCCTGTACGCCCGGGCGCGGTACGCTCTCGAGCACGGCGGCTGTCGCCCGGTCGTTGCGACCGATGACCGGGCGGGAGGCAGTGTGGCCTACCGAGCCGTCGACGCCAGACACCCGCTGCTCGAGACGGCCGGGGAGCCGGTGGTGTCGTTTCACCTGGATCTCAACCCGGACGAGCGAGTTCTTCTGATCAGCGGGCCGAATGCCGGCGGAAAGACGGTTCTCCTCAAGGCGATCGGCCTTCTTTCCGCCATGGCGCAGTCCGGCATCATCCCTCCGGTGGGGGAAGGGACGCGCTTCCCGCTGTTCCGCTCCTTCCACGCGATCATCGGGGACGAGCAGTCGATCCAGGCGTCACTCTCGACGTTCAGCGCCCAGGTCGAGGGCCTGCGTCAGATCCTCGAGGCGGCCGATGGGAGTTCTCTCGTCCTGGTGGACGAGCTGGGCGGCAACACGGATCCCGCCGAGGGCGGGGCGCTGGCGGCGGCCGTTCTGCTCCGTCTTGCCACCCAAGGAGGCCTCTCCGTGGTGACGACCCACCTCGGCGAACTGAAGGACCTCGCGGCGCAGGAAACGTCGATCGTCAACGCGTCGCTTCAGTTCGACACCGAGGCGATGCGGCCCACGTTCCGCTTGCTTCGCGATCGACCCGGCCGGAGCTACGCACTGGAGATCGCGCGACGCCTGGGTCTCCCCGAGGACGTCCTGGCCACGGCACGCTCCCGTTTGACGGGGGGAGAGCGGCGGGTCGAGGCGCTGCTCGGCGAGTTGGAGGAGAGGGAAGCGGAAGTGAACAGGTTGGCGGTCGATGCCCGGCTGGCCGCACACCGGACGAGCGAGACCCGGCACAGCCTGGACGAGACCCTCGAGCGGCTCGAGAAGCGAGAGAAGGAGATCGAGAGAGAGGCCCGGAAGAAGGCGGAGCAGTATCTCCTGGATGCGCGCCGGTCCGTGGAGACCGAGGTGGAGCGCCTGCGCCAGCTCGTCGCGGCAGTCTCGGCTGGCTCACCGGCCGAGGCGAAGGCGGTGGACGCGGCGGTACGCGAGACTCGAGCCGGGATCGAGCAGCTGTTGCGGGAGAGCCGGGTGCCGGACGAGGAGGTCCCCGCGACCCGTGGCGCCGGCGCGGGCCGCCTGGTCGTGGGGGAGGGAGCGCGTTCGCGCTCGCTGGCGGTCGAGGGAGAGTTGCTCGAGATCCGGGGCCAGGAAGCGGTCCTCGAGTCGGGGGGAATGCGTTTCACCCTGACCCTGGCGGACCTCGAGCCCACGGGCAGGACTGCCCGAGGCAAGGCATCGGATCCAACCCCGCCTCTCCCGGAAATCGCTCCAGCGACCGAGATCGATATGCGTGGGCTTCGCGTCGAGGAAGTGGAGGGCGCGCTGTCGCAGGGGCTCGACGCCGCCTTCGTCAACGACGTACCCAGTCTGCGCATCATCCATGGCAAGGGGACCGGCGCTCTGCGGCATGAGGTCGCCAGGGTCCTCGACGGCGATGACCGGGTCCGGACGTACCGGCTCGGAGGTTTCCAGGAAGGGGGCTCAGGGGTTACCGTAGTCGAGTTCGTGAGCGCGATCGATTGAGCGGAGGACGACCAAGATATTGAGGTGTGCTACGACTACTCCGGCGGAAGGAGCAGCGAACGCTGATGGTTAGCGACGCGCTGGTTCAAGAGATCCGGGAGCGCGCCGAAATCCTGGAGGTGTGTGGAGAGTTCGTCCAACTCAAACGATCCGGCAAGACGTACCGAGGCCCCTGTCCCCTGCACGGCGGAGAGGGGCCGAATTTTTCGGTGGACCCCGTCCGGGGCATCTTCAAGTGTTTCGTGTGTGGCGAGGGAGGGGATGTCTTCTCCTTTCTCATGAAGCACCTCGGCCTCGATTTCCCATCGGCGGTGCGGCAGGTCGCGGGGCGTGTGGGGATCGAAGTGCCGGAAGACTCCGAGCGAAGGGAAGATCCGTTCGCCCACCTGCGGGAAGTGACGGCCTTCGCCGAAGAGTGGTTTCGGTCCATGCTGCTCGACCCGGATGTGGGCGGTCCGGCCAGGGCTTACCTCACCGGTCGGGGCGTGGATCCGGACAGCGCTGAAGAGTACGGGTTGGGCTTTGCCCCGGAGGGCTGGCGTCGGCTGCGTGACGCGGCGCACTCTCGCGGAATCGGGGACGAGGACCTGCTGGAGACGGGCCTGCTCGCCACCAGCGAACGGGCGGAGGAGCCGTACGATCGATTCCGCAACCGCGTGATGTTCTCGATCCGGGATCTGCGCGATCGTCCGATCGCGTTCGGTGGCCGAGTGCTGGCGGAGGCGGACGAGCAGGCGCCGAAGTACATCAACTCTCCCGAGACCCCGATCTTCCACAAGAGCCGCACTCTGTACGGACTGAACCGGGCCAGGCACGCCATCCGTCGGGAAGAGCACTCGCTGGTGACCGAGGGATTCATGGACGCCCTCTCCCTCCACCTGGGTGGTTTCCCGACCGCCGTGGCCCCGTTGGGCACCGCGCTCACAGCCGAACAGGCCGACCTCCTGAAGCGGTACTCCAGCCGCGTCTACCTGCTCTACGACAGCGATTCGGCGGGGCTGAGGGCGACGTTCAGAGCGGGTGACGTGCTGCTCGCGGCGGGCTGTCACCCCATGGTCGTGAGCTTTCCCGAGGGGGAGGATCCGGACTCTCTGCTGCGAAAAGAGGGGGCCGACGCGCTGCGGTCCTACATCGGGGATGCGGTCGACGTGCTGGAGCGCAAGCTGCAGATCCTGGAACGCCAGGGGTACCTGGACAGCATCGAAGGGAAGCGGCGCGCCGTCGACGGGCTTCTCAGCACACTGCGATCCGTACGGGACCCGGCTCTCCTGGACATCTATCTTGCGAGGGCTGCCGAACGCACGGGGGTCCGCCGCGACACGCTGGTCGGCGAGGTTGCCCGCGAGCGTCTGGTGGCGAGGCCGCGGCGCGGAGTCGACGGTGGCCGTGCGGTCCCCGCGGGCCCGCTGGACGAGGAAGAGCTTCGCGGGGTGGACCCCC
>JBATJK010000194.1:0-4455 GCA_049668445.1 Gemmatimonadota bacterium | reverse complement strand
GTTGCCGGATGGCGTAGCGAAGATCGGCGATCATGGTCTACCTCTCGAGAAAGCCAGCGGCGCGGCTCGACACCCGGTCCTACGAGGCGGTGTTCAGCGTGGTTTCAGACGTGCGGAATGGTCTCTTCCGGTACCCTCTAGGGAATTCCCACTTTCCCACTTTTGCAGAGGGTCGTTTTAGAGGGGCGGCCCTAGGAGGTTTCGCGGACCGCCCCGACGTGGGCCTACGGAAGGAGTCCTTCTATGACCCAGACGTTGGCGTTGTCCTCTCGCTCGAAGCAAACGAAGACGGCCTCATGCGCTCCGCTCGGGTGGCCGCATCCGTCGAGTCGGTCCGGAAGCGTGAGAAGGAGCCTCATGGCCCCTCCGTCGAGGGATCTTGCGTAGAACTCTTCCTGGATCTGCCAATAGACCCCGCTGGCGTCATCGGTCCAATCCAACGGCCAGCCCCGACCGGATAGTTGCGTCTGAACGCCGGTGGCGGCAGAAATGTGCCAGGTTCCGCGTGCCGGGCGTCGGTTCCATTCGACAAGCACATCTTCCGTCAGCGCCGTGGTGAAAGGCCCGAACATCCAACCCACCGAGTCGTTTTCGACGAGCGGTGTGTCCGATGTGGCGCGAAGCCTGCGCCTCCGTGTGTCCGGGTGGTCGCTCGACTGTTCGAGTGAAAGCCAGCCCCCGTCGGTCAGGATCTCCAGACCGCGCAGGATGCCCATGTTCCGGTTGTCGGCGTGCTGGTAGTAGAGGCGCCCGGACTCCCAGGCCAACATGCCCGTCGCGCTGACCTCGACATCCTCGAGGAGCGCCGGACTGCCGCCGTGCCTCGAGATGATCCACACCCGCATCGTGTCCCCATCGGGAGCCGAATAGGCGAGGAAGCGCCCGTCGGGTGACCAGTCAGCGAATCGGACGTCACCTATGTGGGTGACTCTCCTCGGTGCGCCGCCGTCCAGGCTCACCGTGTACATATCACGGCCGGTCTCGCTCCAACCTACGTACTGGATCTCGCGGCCATCAGGCGAGCCCGTGAGGCTGACGACTACCTGAGGAACTTCGGCCAGTGCGCGCTGCGTGCTCCCCTTTGCACCCACCAGCGAATCCGGCGCGACGGCCACGAAGGTGGATCTTGGCTGCAGCCGAATCGCGAATACGCTCCCCGATGACGCCAGGCCGAACCCGGTGGCCATCCCGAGAGATCCGATGAGCTCTCGCCCGCTGCCTTCACTCGTCGTCAACGGGTCGTCGATTCTCATCAGGTCGGTGCCGTTGATGGACTCGCGCAGGTAGAAGATCGAGGTGCCGGCAGGGCCCCACCGCACCCGCGACACGGCACCGGCTTCTATGACCACCTCGCGTTGGTCAGCCGTCTCCAGATCGACCGTCCAGATGGCGCTGGAGCCCGAACGTCTTGTAGACACTGCGAGGATGTCCCCTTCCGGTGACCAATCCGCGTCCAGGATCCAGTTGAAATCGCCCGCGAGTTCGATGGACAACTGGCTCTCTTGCGGGGACTCGCCGAAAGTGCGAACCGAAAACCCCCGACCGGTGCGCGTCGTGCTGGCGAATCTGGACCCGTCCGGAGAGAGGGCGAACACCTCAGTGCCGAGCCCGCTGACCTGAACCGGCGAGCCTCCCTGGCGCGAGACCCGGTAGAGCCCGCGCTCTCCCTTCATTCGCCCGTACACCAGCAGGTTCTGCCCATCGGGCATCCACCGTACGCGCCCACAGTGCTCGAGTATGGCGAGGTCCGTGGCCAGCCCATCCGGAACCGTCGGGCGGATCGAGAGACGGTAGCCCTGATCCTCTCGGGAGCAGAACGCCACCAGGTCACCGTCAGGCGAAGGCGCGGCATCCGTGACCTGTCCGGTAGCCGTCAACTGGCGCTCCGTGATCTCCCGGCCTCCCGCGGCGCTGTCCGTACCCTCGGGGGGACCCAGATAACTGAGCGCGATGAGCAGGACAGCCACCGCGCCAACCGCCGCCGCCGCCCGGAGCAGCCACGCGATTCGCTGACCCGGCGCCCGGGCGACCGCCGCTGGGACCGCCTGCGCAAAAGCCCCACTCGGGCTGGTCGCCGGCGTTGCAGCCCGAAGAGCATCCGCAAACTCTCCCGCCGTCCGGTAGCGATCTGCTGGAACCCGGGCCAGTGCCCGCGCGATCGCCTGGTCCACGAGCGGAGGGACCGTGTCTCGAAGTACGGTCAGCGGGCTCGGGGTCTCCGCCAGGCGTCGCGCCTGGATCTGTTGAGGCGTCACGCCCATCAGTGGAGGGCTGCCCGCAAGCATCTCGTACAGAACGCAGCCTAGCGAGTAGATGTCGGCCCGGCCGTCGAGCGTCTCCGTTCCAGACGCCTGCTCGGGGCTCGCATACGAGGGCGTGCCGACTCCGAGCCCCGCCTGAGTCGCGTCTCGGTCCCTTCCTCCAGACAACGCGCGCGCTATGCCAAAGTCGGTAATGACCGCGTGGCCCTCCGACAGGAGTACGTTGCCTGGCTTCACGTCGCGGTGAACGACCCCTGACCGGTGGGCATAGTCGAGCCCGTCGCAGACCTCGATCGCAATCCGGACAGCTTCGTCCACCGGGAGTTGCGTCTCGGCGTCCAGGCGTTGGCGAAGGCTAGCTCCTTCCACGAATGGCATTACAAAGAAGAGGAGTCCGTCGGCCTCACCGGAGTCATGGAGCGGCAGTACGTGTGGGTGATTGAGGCTTGCGACGGTTTCGATCTCGCGGAGAAAGCGCTCCGGTCCGACGGCTGCTGCCAGTTCCGGGTGCAGGACCTTGATCGCCACCTTGCGACGGTGTCTAAGGTCCTCGGCCAGGAAGACCGTTGCCATGCCCCCGCGGCCGATCTCCGAAGCGACCGCGTACCGGTCCGCGAGAGCCCTCTGGAGGCGTCCGAGGAGGTCGGGCATGGGTCAGCTCCGTAGTGGAGCGAAGGGTGCTAGAAGTATACCGTTCGGTGGCACTTCACGCACTGGCGATGACGGCGGAATGCGGCTGTGCAGCCCACCCGCCGGCGTCGTCCAGTCCATCGTCCGTGCCCGGCCAGCCGCAGCCGGATCTTCCACGATCCGTCCGGCTCCCGGCGCCGGGCCGTTGGCCACAGCCATGCCCTCGCGCTCCAATTCGTGTCAGGAAACCAGGGCCACCAGCGCCACCGCCTCCAGGCCCGCGATCCCGAGCGAGGCGGGGGTGCGGGCCCCTTCGGCGCGGTAGTCCCGCTTCATGAGGCGTGAGGTCAGTTCGATCACCGAGTCCATGATCGGGGTGGCGACGCCGAGTTGCCGGCCGAGGGCGGCGAGGAACGCGAGACCGTAGCCCACGTCCTCGTTGAGATAACGATGATCGAGGCTCGACTGGGCCTTGATTCCCAGGAACCCGGGCGCCGTCCGGTAGCCATGCTCGTAGGAGTTCTCGGTCATGTACCCCTGCCGGAGGCTGAGCTCCGGGTCGGGGACCACTTCGATCCCGAGCGCCTCGCCGATCGCGATCCGCTCCCGGTCTACCGCCTCGATGAGTCGGCCGACGCCCGGCGTGACGCCCTCCTCGTAGAACAGGAAGTCGCCGCCCGTACGCTCGAGCAGTGCCGCATTGAGCAGGGTCACGACCGGATGGATGACGGGGTTCGCATTCTGGAGCGTCGTCTGCAGGACGTTCCGCGCCGGCTCGAGCCCCGGATACACCTCCCTGAGCAGTCCGAGCGTGTGATCCGTGTGACGCGCAGGAAGGGTCGCGACGAAGAAGCCGCCCGTGAGCTTGAGGAAGACCCGGATGTGGCCGGGCTCGGTGAGTCGGACGGCATACGGCAGGGTGGAGGTCTCGGACACGCGGATCTCGTCATCCGCCACCGCAAGGCCGGCTTCGTCCTTGAATGCCAGGGCCCCGCCGGTGGAGCCGGGACACACCACGACCTCCTGCCCCTTCTCCAGGTGCGGGGCGCAGATGGCCGCCAGCGGCCGGGTCGCGAACGCGGGACCCACCAGAAACACGATATCGGCTCCGCTCATCACGGTCTCAACGTCATGGCCCGCGTAGGCGACAGCTGCCGAGCCCGCGAGGTCGCCTTCAGCGTCGATTCTTCCGGTCGCACCGATGTGGCTCACGTTATCCGGGAACTGCTCGACGTCAAACAGGAAGACCTCATGGCCGTGCGCCGACCAGTCGAAGGCGACGGCTGTGCCACCGGCGCCCGAACCGAGAACCGCGATCTTCATCGGCCAACTCCTCATATGTTCTGCGGTGATGCAGAGAGACCTGCCAGGCAATCTCGCGTATCGGGACGCGCGAGGCGACATTGGTTGCACGGAGGTGCCCGCCATGGACGAATTGCCACCGCAGGACCCGATCGAACAACGACTGGCCGCGCTCGAGTCCGCGGTCGAAGAGATCCGCGACGCGCTGGCGCACACTGCTCGGCAACAACGGGCGGCGGCGCCGCCTCAACGGAGCGCCCCT
>JBATJK010000193.1:0-1537 GCA_049668445.1 Gemmatimonadota bacterium | reverse complement strand
GGAAGAGCCCGACAGGGAGGAGGTGGTCGAGGACCTCGAGAGCGATGCCTTTCTCGACTTCAGCACCGAGCTCTTGCCAGGTGAGGACGTCCAGACCTACACCCTCACCAGCGCCAATGCCACGTTCAACACCTCCTATCCGCTATCGAGCCTCCGCCACATCGTCATTCGTCCGACCGATGTCGAGGGGGCCGAGTTCGAGTTCGTCTCAGCTCGCCTCGTCTCGCTCAAAGAGCATCTGACAGCGATTCCTTCGGGAGTCAGTTGGCAGGGTTTGAGTGATGTTTTCCAGGAAACGATCGTGGCCCGCTCGCCCGAGCGTCTGACCTTCGACGTCGACTTGCCCTCGGAACCTTTCCTGGACCTGTCCATCGGAACCGTGGATAGCGGCGCGGTGACTTTTGGCGTTGAAGTGGAGTCGGAGGGATCCTCCAGCGAGCTGCTCAAGCGCACCATCACCACCGCTGGTCGATGGCATTCCACACCAGTCGAGCTGGGTGAATTTGCAGGGCGCCGGGTGGCGCTTTCCCTCACCCTCCAGGCGGACCGCCCTGGTACGCCTGGGTTCTGGGGATCGCCGGTGATCCGCAACAGGGCCGGCCACCCAGAAGTCACTCCCAGCTCACCCGCTCGGGCTGCCGTGACCGGTGACGACCCGCCTCCGCCTCAGGGTGTGATCCTGATCATCGCCGACACCTTACGGCGAGATCATTTGCAGCCCTACGGCTACGAGCGTGACACCGCACCGGTTCTGAACAGCCTGGCCAGCGAGGGTGTCCTGTTTCGGGATGCCATCGCCCAGGGGACATGGACAAAAGTCTCGGTCTCGTCCATTGTCACCTCGCTCTATCCTACGACGCACGGCGTCAAGGACATGCCGGATCGACTGCCCGCTGGGGTGACGACCCTGGCTGAGGCCTATCGCACAGGCGGGTATGCCACGTTCGCCACCTCGTCGGTGCCCTTCACGGGCAAGCTCACGAATATGCATCAAGGGGTCGAAGTGCTGCACGAGCGATCGTCGCTTCCGGAGGTCGATTTCAGCGAGTCCAAGACCTCGAGGACCTACACCGATCGACTTCTCGACTGGATCGAGCTGCACCAGGACGTGCCCTTTTTCGCGTTTCTCCACGTCTTCGATCCACACAGTCCCTTCGAGCCCTACCTGCCCTACGATTCGGTCTGGCTGAGCGCCCAGGAGTCGGCCGAGCACCGTGAGCAGATGGAGCAGGTCAAGGAGTTCATCGACGACGACTTCAGGAAGGCAGAGGGCCTGCCCAACCCAGAGGAACTGGCTGAGGCGGGGATCGACCAGGAGACCTACGTATTCCGAGAGAAGGCCTGGTACGACGCCTCGATTCTGGCCATGGACGTCGAGCTCGGGCGACTGATGGAGCGGCTCGAGGAGATGGGGCTCGCCGAGGACACCCTGATCGCCTTCGTCAGTGACCACGGGGAGGAGTTTCTGGAGCACGGTCGACACTTTCACGGTTACAGCACCTACGGTGAGATGCTCAACGTTCCCCTGATCCTGCAC
>JBATJK010000192.1:0-21169 GCA_049668445.1 Gemmatimonadota bacterium | reverse complement strand
ACCGCCCCGGTGGCGGCCTTCTCGACGAAGGACCTGCGGCTGATGCCCTGTCGATCCGCGGTCCGGCCCTGCTCGTCACCCATACTGCGCTCCGGTCTGGTGGCTGAATCGCCCGGTTTCTGTTTAGCCTGACTGTAACTCCTTAGCATACCGGCCGGCGTGTCCGGCGTCACCTGTCGTGTCCGCTGCGCGAACCCGGAGTACCGCCAAGGGTACGGAGGGAGGTGCCCGGAGTTTCCCTGTTCCCTGGATGAGTCGATGCTTCGTTTGAGCCTGAGTCGTTCCGTAGCGCAACTGCTTACTGTCGTTCTTCTTCTGGCAGGTTGCGACTCCCCTGCCGATCCCCAGCCCGTGCAGCGGATCGAGGTGCTCCCGCGGGCTCTTACACAAGGCGAGGCAGGCCTCATCGATGCAGGTGAAGCGTTTGCCTTCGACTTCCTCAGGCAGATCGTGGCGGAGGAAGACCCGGAGGCCAACGTCTTCGTGTCACCTCTCAGCGCGTCGATGGCCCTGGGCATGACCCTGGCCGGCGCGGAGGCCGGCACGTTCGAGGCGATGCGGTCGGCGCTCAGGCTCGGCGGCCTGGATCGGGATGAGATCGGGGCCGCGTACCGGAGCCTGATCGATCTCCTGTCGGATCTCGATCCCACCGTCCGCATGGAGATCGGGAACTCGGTGTGGCACCGGGAAGGCTTCACACTGGAGGAGCCGTTCGTAAGTGCCGTCGAGCGCGACTTCCTGGCGCGAGTGGCGGGACTCGACTTCAACGACCCCGGCGCGGCGGACGCGATCAACGCCTGGGTCGACGAGGCGACGAACGGCCTGATCGAGGGGATCGTGGAACCTCCGATCGATCCACTCACCATGCTCTTTCTCATCAACGCGATCTACTTCGAGGGGCAGTGGACGACCCCGTTCGATCCGGCACGCACTCGCTCGGGTGACTTCCGGCGCCCGGACGGGTCGTCCTCCGCGACCCCCTTCATGTGGATGAGTGACCAGCGTTTTCCCTTCTCGGCGAACGCCGAGTATCAGGCCATCGAGCTGCCCTATGGCGGCGAGGCGTTCGTCATGACCGTGGTGCTTCCGTCCGAGGCCATCGGGATCGATGCGTTCGTCGAGTCGCTCGACGCCACGGCCTGGACCGGGATCATCGCCGGCATGGGGGAAACGGAGGTTCTGGTGGGTCTGCCGAAGTTCAGCCTCGAGTACGAGAAGTCCCTGAACCAGGTCCTGAAGGCGCTGGGGATGGAAGTTGCGTTCGACGAGGCAGCGGCCGATTTCTCACGCATGCATGGGGACGCGCTCGACATGGGTCTTCACATCAGCAAGGTGAAGCAGAAGGCCTTCGTCGAAGTGGATGAGGAGGGTACACGCGCCGCGGCCGTCACATCGGTCGAAGTCGGGGTGACGTCTGCCCCACCCTCGTTCGTGGCGGACCGCCCGTTCCTATTCGCGATCCGCGAGCGCCTGTCCGGCGCCCTGCTGTTCACCGGGGTAGTGCGCGACCCCGCGGCCGGCTGACAGCGACTCTCGCGAGCTGGACCTTGGGAACCTCGTGTCCGGGGATCCAACCGGACCCTCATACAAATTCCCACTTTCCCACTTTTCGAGAGGGTCGCGTGAGAGGGGTGCGAACGGCACTGGCCGATGGTGGACCGGTGCCGCATCCTTCGCACAGGCTTCCAGACGTGCCCTGCAGCGTGCTCACCCAAGGAGGCAGCTTGTCACAATCCACCACCCACGCCGTCCGCATCGAACGCCACGGCCGGCCGGAGGTGTTCGTCGAGCGCGAGATCCCGCTGCCGGCACCGGGTCCGGGCGAGGTACATCTCCGAGTGCGAGCGGCGGGTATCAACTTCGCCGACCTGTTCATGCGCGCCGGACTGTACGACACGGTGCCGCCCCGCCCCTACAGTCCAGGGTTCGAGGTGGCCGGCGAGGTAATGACCGTGGGCGAAGGGGTCGACGACTGGGCGCCCGGCGATCGGGCGGTTGGCCTGATCCGGCACGGCGGATACGCGCACGATATCGTGGTCCCCGCCAGGAACCTGTTCCATTACCCCGACAGCCTGTCACCCGCCGAGGCGGCAGCGATCCCCGTCGTGTTTCTCACGGCATGGGTGTGCCTTTCCGAATGCGCGCGCGTACGAGCCGGCGAGACAGTACTGATCCTCGGCGCGGCCGGCGGCGTGGGCTCCGCGGCCGTGCAACTGGCCGTGCGGGACGGGCTCCGGGTGATCGGCACGGCCGGCACACCGGAGAAGCGCGCTTTCGTCACCGACGAGCTGGGCGCCGAGGCCTGTTTCGACTCGCGGGGCAATTGGGAGCCCGACGTCGAGCGGTTGCTTGGATCGCACGAACTGGACGTGGCCCTCGACGCCACGGGCGGCGAGGCCACCGCTGCCTGCCGCCGCCTGCTCGCTCCGCTCGGACGGCTGGTGTTCTACGGGATGAGTGCGGCGCTGCCGACCAGCAGGAAGAACTGGCCACGCGCGGCGATGGCCTGGCTTCGGACCCCACGCATCCATCCCATGGACCTGGTTCAACCCTGCATTGGAATCTCGGGCGTCCACCTGCTCCACCTGCAGGAGCGAGAGGGGCTGCTTCTGTCGGGGCTGGACGAGATCTACCGGGGAGTCGAGTCGGGCGAGCTCCGACCGATCCTCGACTGTACGTATCCGCTCACGAGGGACGGGGCCGTAGAAGCGCACCGCTACATCCACGCACGACGCAATCTCGGCAAGGTCGTCCTGACGAACTGATCGATCGGTCTCGGTCGGATGCACGAAGCCCGCGGCGCCTGGCTCTGCGCACGCGGGCTTCTCTGGTTCCCGACTCCACCGAAACCGGGCACCTGTCAGACGACTACATCGTGTCGGGCACCAGCGACAGCTCGGGTCGGAAGCTAGCGTCGTCGCTCTCGTAACCTCGCAGCATCTCCATGGTCTTCGTCCACAGCTCGCTTCCCGCCTCCCACACGACTGCTTCCTCCTCTTCGGCCAACGCGTGGAAGACGCTGGCACTTGCCGCCGGCGTGATCAGGACCACGAGGGGCAGGTCCTCGCCGGTGACCGCCTGGTAGGCTGTCCATCCAGCCTCGAGCCCGTGCTCCGCGTAGAAGGCAACCCACTCCTTCAACACCTCGTTGAACTCGTCCTCCATCCCTGCTTTCGGAAACATCCAGTCAAAGCGCCGGAACGGCTTGTCCGGGAGCGACTCGACAAACCCTTCAGGGTGATAGGACTGGTCCGGCATTTCGACGTAGAAGTTCATCGAGCGATGGTCGACCAGGTGATCGGCCGACATCTCCTCCCACGTCTCCCACCCGATCTGGTTCACCATTCCCATCCACTGCTCGTTCATCGCCATGAAATCGGACATTCCGGCCATTGGAATGGCGTACATGTAGCCGATTTCCGGTCCAGAATGCGTGTAATAGACCATCTCCTCGGGAGCGTTGGCCTTGATCAACTCGAACATCGCGGCGCTGTTCTCCTCGAACGCCATCATGTTCGCTGGCGCCACCTGCTCCGTGAACACGGCCCACCAGGTCGGTGCGGCTTCTTCCTGCGCGGCGAGACTCGCCGGCATCAACATCAGAACTGCGAGGGGTAGCAACATCCATCGCCTCATGCGGACCTCCTTGGGCAAACTCGAAGGGGCGGCAGCTGAGCCAGAACCACCGTGGTCGGGACGATACAAAAGTACCCGTTTATGACGATCTGTAAACTCGGAGATCCCGGCAAACGCCTCGGGAAGGCCCGGGCCGTCAGAAGGGGCCGGCAATATCCGCTGCCGTGAGTTCGTCTTCGCACAGTTCGAAGAAGGGACACTGCGGGCAGCGACGGGTGTCCTCCACGAGCGGGAAACTGTCGCGCGGCAGCGCTTCGTTGCGGACAGGGTCCGCCAGGTACGTGCGCATGGCCGCCACGCTGTCCGCCATCTTCTGACGCTCCTCCGCACAGTCTCGATCGGATACCGGGACACTGACCGCATCCCCGGTCCCCAGGTACTCGAGACGGCCGATCACCGGCCCCTTAGGCAGATCCCCCCGCTCCTGCAGATAGACAGCGTACGTTCGGAGCTGCGGGCTGTGCGAGGCGTGGCGAGCCCCTGTCTTCCAGTCGACGATGCGCCACGCATCTCCAAGCCTGTAGAGCAGGTCTGGCTGCGCATACACCTTGACGCCGTCCAGCTCGACGAAATCGAGGCGATCGACCTCCTTGACCTCGACCATCGGGGCCTCGACGGCCTCGCGGAAGCTCTCAGCGGACAGCAGGTGACGAAGGCAGGCGTAGAGTTTGTCCCTGATCTTCTCGATCAGGTCACGCGATGGACCGGAGCCCCGGTAGAATTCCATCAGCATGGTGACACGGTTCGGGCTGCGCTCCCACTCCTCGTGTTGCTGCGACATGAGCCAGGCCCGGTTCAGCCTGCCCCGGCCCTGTTCGATCAGATCGGCCGCGTCGGGGACGGCAGCTCCACCTCGCACGCGCAGGATCGTGTCCGCCGCCAGCTCGTGCACGATCGTGCCCAACACCATGTAGAGGTTGGTGATCTTCTTCAGCCGCCAGGCCCGCCTGGCCTCTTCCGTGGCCTCGTCCAGCCAGCCGTTATGTGATCCGTAGTACTGCCAGTAGTACTTGCGAGGACACTCGCGGAAGGTGGAGCGCCGGCTCTGCGACCAGGAAAAATCGGGGTGAGGACGTGTCTCGAATGCCATGTCCTGAACTTCGCGTCCCCCTGTGACAGCGACAAGCGCATGACTCCTCCGCGATTCTGCCTGACTCGTACTTGATCCTGCCCGCCGAACCTCGAGCCGGTTGCCCGGTCCACGACATACACGGGGAGGCGAAGGTGAACACACGGCAGATTTTCGGTTCGCTGGCGGTAGTATCGGCTCTCAACGCCATACTCATCCCCGGGACGGCGCGCCCCCAGGACGCGATGCTGGCATCGGCGGTGGCGGACGAGGCGAAGGAGATCGCGGGCATGAAGTCCGAGGGCACGGCCACGCTACTCTCGTTTGCCGGTACTGCGATCCCCACCACCCTTGGCCTGGTACTGGCAAATTCCGGTGACGGAGGTGGCTCGGCGGCAGGTCTCCTTTTGTTCTCCTATGGCATGTACTTCGGGCCGGCGACCGGATACTGGTACGCGGGAGCCTCGGGAGCGGGTTGGGAGGGCGTGGGGACCCGGGTCGGGATCACGCTTGCCGGGACGCTCGCGATGGCCGCTGTCTGCTCGGGCGGGAGATGCGACATCTTCGGCGATGACAGTGCAATGGCCGCGGCCGGCGTGGTGGGACTCCTCACTCTCGCGGCGACCGCGTATTCCATGATCCACGACATCGCGGGTGCCGACAACCACGTTCGCCGCCACAACGCAGAGATTGTGGCCCGCCAGCAGGCGCCGCGTCTCACGATCGCACCCGTGTTGTCGCCGGCCGACGGCGGGACGGTAGGGGTGTTCGGACGTCTTCGGATGTGAGCGCCGCTAGCCGCCGAGAGACGGCGGATCCGAACCCCTTCCGCCCGCCTCGAGCTGCCGGCGGAACGACTCGGCCTCGACCAGGCGATCGATCTGGGTCCCCTGGTCGAGGATCGCCTGCTCCAGGCGGCCCACCCGGTTGGTCAGGTCTTCCGCCTCGGCCTGTGCCTTGCCATGGATCGCGCCGATGACATCCCGGACCATGGGCCGCAGAACGAAGTGGGTCGCCACGGCCATGATCGGCACACCGAAGATGAAGAAGATCGCGAGGAGCGGTATCAGCAGGTCGAAATCAAACACGAGTCCTCCGTCCGATTGCCGGCGTTGCGTTCACCCGGAATCCTGGGCGGCAAGCGCGTCCTTCGGGATCCAGCCCATGCGCCCGAAACCCGCGATATAGCGTACCCTGGCCGCACGCAGGCGGTAGAAAGCGAAGTCCGGAAAGTCGATGAACGCAGCCGACGCCGGGTGCGCCGCCAGGTAGAGATCCCGGAACTCGGCCCCTTCATCCACCCGCTCCGCGCTCCCCACGATTGTGGCTCTCGGCTGCGTCAGGGCGTCGGGCGAACCGATCGCGGGCCCGATCAGAAGCGATCCCCTCGAGTCCGCATCCAGGTTCTTCCTGTGTTCCGCCAGTCCACTGAGGAACAGGACGGCGTCGCCGTCGGGCAGTGGGAGCATGTCCACCAGCGAACCGTAGGGCTCACCGCCCTCGGGAAGAAGCGTGCACAGGACACCGCGTCGACTGCTGCCGATCAACTCGAGCGCCTCGCCCGCCAGCGCTGCCCTGCCCCCTTCTCCGTGCGATCTTGCTTCCATCACGTCGCTCCTCAGCGCTTCAGCCGCGCGTAGATCCCGGTCGCTTCGCCGGACTTGAGGGTCTCGAGGTTGAACTCCCACACGAGCGTCTTCCCGTCTTTCCGCGTCGCGTTGTGCTCCTCGACCGTGAACGGCGAGGTGATCCTGAACGTCACTCCGAAACCCTGCAGGAGCTTTTCGATCATCTCGTCCGACACGAAGGGCATCTCCCCCATCTCGTCGATTTCCTGCATCGGATTGATGGGTTCACTCCGGATGATGATCCGGTCGCCATCCTCGATGATCTCGAGATTCTCGAACGGCTGCGAGTCCACCGGCGCGCCCGAGTCCTCACCCTCATCATCATCGTCGAGGCGGATCTCTTTCAACTTGTCCACGTGGTCGAACGCGAACCGCATCTTCACCGTGGTGAGCAGCTCCATGCGGTTCACATTGGCGTCGACGAGCTCCACTCCATCGGGAAGATCCGGCTCGATCACGGCTCGCATGGACTCCACGCTGAAGTCCTCGTCTTCGTCGACCTCGGACAGGATCTCTTCTCGGGCCGCCTCGATCTGCTCATCCGAAGGCTCCCCGCCCTCGCCGCTGAACGCGTTCTGAACATAGGCCGACATGTAGGCTACCCGGTCGAGGTCGATCGCGAGATCTACGTCAGCCGTGCCGGACAGGTCGTCTTCCAGCGTGATTCCGTAATCGAACTGCATACAGCCTGCTGCGAACCAGGCGACGCCTGCGACCAGTATGCCTCTCAGGTATCTCATCGCTCCTCCTGTTCGTGAGCGGAGACCGGGGCGGTCCCGCCCAGGCAGTCTCCGAGTAGTAATACGAAGGCTGCCAGCGCAGGTTTCGGTCGCCGCTCCGCTGAGGCTCCTAGATCTTCGCTCCGCACCCCTTGCAGTGCTTCGCGTCGGGATCGTGTCCCTCGAGGCCGCATTCGTGACACGCGCGCATCGTGATCTCGCGCTGCTGTCCGCGCACCAGCTCGGTGGTCACGATGCCCGTTGGGACGGCGATGATCCCGTAGCCCACGATCATCAGCAGGGCCGACAGGAACTGGCCGAACGCGGTGACCGGGGCGATGTCACCGTAGCCTACCGTCGTAAGAGTAACGACCGCCCAGTAGACCGAGATGGGGATACTCGTGAACCCGGCGTCCGCTCCCTCGACAAGATACATCAGGGCTCCCACGATGATCACGATCGTGAACACCACGAACAGGAAGACGAGGATCTTACGGCCGCTGTTCGCGAGCGCCTGCCGGAGAACGCGGGCCTCCTGCACGTATTGCACGAGCTTCAAGACCCGGAAGACCCGCAGGATTCTCAGCACCCGCACGACGGCCAAAGCCTGTGCGCCGGGAATGAAGAAGCTGATGTAGGTCGGGAGTATCGCCAGCAGATCGATGATGCCGAAGAAGCTGCGGGCGTAGCGGGCCGGCTGGCCCACGCACAGAAGGCGGAGGATGTACTCGATCGTGAACAGAACGGTGATCACCCATTCGGTGATCCGCAGCACCGACCCGTAGCGCGCCCTGATCGGGGCCACGCTCTCCAGCATCACCGCCACGACGCTGACGAGAATCGTGACGATGAGAGCGATGTCGAACGCCTTACCCGCCGGCGTATCGGCCCCGAAGATGATTTCGTGGGCCTTGGCTCTCCACCCGTGGAGATGGCCCTTCGGATCCTGGTCCACCCACTCGGGGCGCTTCGCGTCCGGGCTCATGACGCCTTCATCGGTCACTGACCGAACGTGTCACAGGCCTCCACGCTTCCCGTCTCGAGACCCCGCCGCAACCACATGGCCCGTTGCTCAGACGACCCGTGCGTAAACGACTCGGGATTGGCGGCTCTCCCGGCGGACCGCATCAGACGATCGTCACCGATTGCCGCCGCGGCCCTCAGCCCCTCCTCCACGTCACCGGGCTCGAGGACGACTTCCCCTCCCCGGCGATTGATCTGGTGGGCCCAGACACCGGCGTAACAGTCGGCCTGCAGTTCCATCGCGACCGACAGACTGTTGGCCTCGGCCCGGCTTCCACTGCGGGCCTGGGCCTGGCGCACCGCATCCGACGTCCCCACGAGGTTCTGCACGTGGTGCCCGACCTCGTGCCCCACCACGTAGGCCTGGGCGAAGTCACCGGCGGCACCGATGCGCGCCAGCTCCCGGAAGAAGCCGACGTCGATGTACACCTTCTGGTCCGGCGGGCAGTAGAACGGTCCGGTGGCGGCGGTATTCATCCCGCATGCCGACTGAACCATGTCGGTGAACAGCACCAGCGTGGGCTCCCGGTAGGACTGCCCGGCTGCCGTGAAGATCTCCGACCACGCGTCCTCGGTAGACCCCAGAACCACCGTGACGAAGTCGGCCATTTCGTCTTCGGCCGCCGTGGGCGCCCGGGTCTGGGTGGCGGGTGACTCGCCGGCCATCTGGAGAAGGGCCGACGGATCGCCCCCAAGAAGGAGCACGGCCACGACCACCAGCAAGGTCACGCCTCCGCCCATCTTGACGCCGCGACCGACTCGCTGGCCGCGGCGGTCCTGTACGTTCGAGCTCCGCCGACCCTTCTTCCAGCGCATCGCTGCTTCCTCCGGTTCTGCGGGGCTAGGCTTCCAGGGCCGGGATCCTCAGGACCTGTCCCGGATAGATGAGGTCCGGATTCTCGAGCATCGGCTTGTTCGCCTCGAAGATCACCGGGTACTTCATGGCATCGCCGTAGTGGGCGAGCGCGATCTTGGACAGCGAGTCGCCGCTCTGTACGGTGTACATTACCGCCTCGGGCGCCGGCTCTGCCACCTCGATCCGGTCGTCCACCCTGGCCACGCCAGAGATGTTGCCGAGGGCCAGAATCACGCGCTCGCGCGTCGCCTGGTCGCCGACGCTGCCGAATACCGTGGCCGTGCCGTCAGCATAGTCCACCCGCAGATCCTCCACCTCGAACCCGTGCCCCATCACCGCACGCGCGAGTGCATTTCCGCGCATGCGGTTCGCGAGATCCGGATCCTCATCCTGCATGTCCGCGCCGAGCTTCCCGATGCCCTCTTCGCGGGCGTCGTGCCCACCGCCGAAACCCAGCTTGGCCCCGGCTTCCTTAACAAAATCGAAAATACCCATTTCATTCTCCTCCAATTGGATTCTGTGGACTTCCGGTCTCGCCTGTCGCCAATCGCATTCCTACTTCTTGAACAGCCCGCCCAGCAGACTTCCGCCGATCTTGGTGATGTCGCCGACGTCGAGCCCGTCCCCGTCGCTGTCGATCAGGAGACCGGCGAGTGACGCGAGATCGGGAGCCGAGGATTCGGCTGCTCGGCGCTCGCCCGTCAGCATATCCGAAAGCCCACCTGCATCGAGACCCCGCTCGTTGCGTGCCTTTCCAAGCATGCCCATGACCATCGGAGCGAGAGTCGTGAGCAGGCGGCTGACCTGGGCGGGACTGAGACCGCTGGACTCACCCACGCCCTGCTCGATAGCCCGCTGCTTGCCTCCGAACGCGTGTTTGAGGATCCCGGCTCCCGACGTGCTGGAAGGATCCCCTATCAGGTCACCGAGGCTGTCGAGTATGCTTCCATCGTGGTCGCGCTCGAGAGCACCCTGCAGTGCCGCGGCGCCTTCGGGACTGGAGGCGTTGCGCTGGAGAGCTCCAAGGAGCAGAGGCAACGCGGCGCGTGTCGCGTTCTGGGTGGCGGACTCATCTGCGCCGATCGATTCCGCCAGGCTCGAGTTCTCCCGGCCAGTCAATTCGGCGAGCATCGTGAACAATGAACTCATCTGCGGCTCCCTCCTGATATGAAAACGGCCGTTCGATCGATCGTGACGCGGGGCGCCCGAAAGGGATCGCGACTGCTGTCGCGTAGACATCCAGGTCCCCGGGAAAGTCACATTTCGCAGGATGGGTCGAGCTTCCGCGACGGCCGCACGGACGCTATCCTGCCGGCATGGATTATACAGTCCACGTTGAGCTTCTGCCTGAGCACCCGGCGTTCGGCGACCCCGAGGCATCGTCGCTCGCCCTGGCCCCGGCACATTCGGGTGACGCCGGGATCGATCTCATCGCCTGTGAGCCGGCAGTCCTCGCCCCGGGCGATCGCGCCCTGGTAAGCGCGGGCATTCGTCTTGCCCTGCCCGATGGTTTGGAAGCGCAGGTGAGGCCACGGTCGGGACAGGCACTGAAGCGAGGTCTGACGATCCCCAACTCTCCCGGAACGATTGACCCGGGTTACCGCGGTCCGGTAAAGGTGATTCTGCTTAACACGGCAGCTGCGCTGTGCGAAGCAGATCTCGTGGACATCACCGATGCTAAGTCGGTCGCCGGTCGTCTTGCCGACGGGATCCGGTCCCGGACGATCCGAATCGAGCGTGGTGAGAGGATCGCTCAGCTCGTATTCGCGCGATTCGAGCGGCCCGCGATCCAGGTCGTGGAGAGCGTTTCCCTGGAGACGACACGTGGAGAGGGTGGATTCGGATCTACGGGCGCCGGCTGATCGTTTCCGGGCCAGCCGTACTCAGACTGACCGAATGAAACGCAGGATCTCGCGGTGCACTTCCGGGTGGACCAGTACATCCCGGTGCGCCGCTCCCTCGACGGTGAATACCGGGACGCCGGTCGCGTCCGACAAACGGGCTGCGTCAGACGGCGGCACGCGCGTGTCCCGGTCTCCCTGCACGATCGCGATCGGAATCGAGCCGGCAATGTCCCGAGCCCGGGCCTCGGGGTCCAGGTAGCGGAATGACTCCCGGGCCCGGAGCCGCCACGACGGGTGGAACAGCTTCACGAGCAGTCCGCCGGGAAGGCCGTGATCTGAAAAGAACCCTGCCGTGGCCGCGAACAGGTCGGCCGGTGAAGCGACCAGGGCCAGCCCCTCGATCGGGCCGCCCCTGGCGCGTGCCAGGATCGCCGCAGAGCCCCCGAGCGAGTGCCCAACCACGATGATCCTGCGGTTGGGCCGCTCTTTCCGAAGCCACTCGAGCACCGCCAGCAGGTCGTCCCTGAAGTGCCTCACGGTCACGGCGGGCGCCGGATCGCTCCGGCCGTGCGATCGGACGTCGAACACGGCTACCGGGAGGCCGTCGGCCACCAGAGGCTCCGCCAGGTGGAGCATCGTGCTCGAGTCACCCGTCCAACCATGCACCAGCACGACTACCGGAGCATCGGACTCCGCCTGTTCCGGCTCGATGAGGTCGCCCCGGATCGCAACGTGGTCCGCGGTCACTTCGATTGGCGTGATCGGGTAGCCGAGGTCGGTGGCGAGACGCTCCGGCTTTCGACGGGGCGGGCGCATGGTCATCAGCGCTGCCCGGTCGATCAGAAACGCGCCGCCCACCACGGCGGCCAGTGTCCATAGGAGCATGCGGCGAAGATCGGTGGGTCGAGTCGCGGCAGGCAAGCGGGGGGGGGCCGGATGGCCCCCCCCGCGCGCCCGCATGGGTCAGTTCAGTTCACACACTGCGGGTCGACACTGCAGACGAGTACGCCCCCGCACTTCTTGCACGAGTACGTGTTGGGATTGTTGACCGGCTGATCGCCATCGATCGTGCTGTAGAAGCCGATCACCGCGGTCAGACCATCGTCCGCATCGACGTGAATGCGGGTCAAGATCCCCTCACCCGACGTTCCCTGGTCCGCCATGCTGACGGTCTGGTCATCGACGGTGAGCATTGAGGCGCCGGCCCGGTTTGGATTCCTGACCAATCCCGGATTGTTCACCCGCCCTCTGCGACCGTTGCCCTGGTTGTTGCCTCCGATGTTCACGCCGCTCCGTCCGTTTCCCACCCGGACGGTGACCTTCGGGCCTTCCTGCACGACAGCTGTCAGAGCGGCGTTTCCAAGCGTCCCCGGAGCCAGCTCCGCGGTCGAGGCCGCGGCGGCAGCCGACGCGTCGCTCGCCGCGGACCGGAGTACACCGGTGGCGGTCGCCAGCAGGAAGAAGAGAACCACAAGGACAAGACTGCGCATACGAGCCTCCTGTAAGACGGGGAACCAGCGATCCGAAGTTCGATTGCCCTATCGTAATCGAGACAGGGCGTTTCGTGCAGTGTCGGCCGCGAAAGAGAGCGGAGGATCGGCATCCTGCCAGAGCTCTCGGACGGCCTCGTACAGATCGGCGGCAAGGCTGTCGGACCCCACCCTCTCGGCTGCGGCGGCCGCTCGATACAGGCTCAAGGGACGCAACCCCCAGGTGTCATCCAGGAGGCCGATCGACGCCGGACAGCTTGCCGCGGATCGGTAGGCAGCGAGGGCGACGGAGTCCGCTCCGACCGCGGCGGCCAGCACGCCGGTCAGGTAGAACTCTCGGGGTCGATTCCGGCCCCGGGCCTGCCCCGCCACGACACGGGCGAGCTGCTGCCGAGCCTCATCTGCTCTCCCCTGGTCGGCGGCAATAAGACCCCGCCACACATCGGGTATCGCGAGGTCGTATTCGCTCCACCCGTCGAACCAGGCGGCCCGTGCGGCGGCGTCCAGAGTCAGGGCGGGCCCCAGGCCCATGGACTCCAGCGCCGCCTGGCGGAGGAGCGCCGCCTGCCGGGCCGTGTAACCCGGTTCCTCCCACTCTCGCGCCAACGCCGCGAACGACCGCGTCAGCGTATCTCCAGCCACGCCGGTGGCGCCGAACACGCGCAGAAGCCCGATAGGAGCACCCACATCTCCCGCAAACACGAGGCTGCCGTCAAGCGGATCCTCGGCCGCGAATGAGGCCAGCGGCCACCCGGGAGCCAGAATCTCGGCCGCGCGCTCAGGCTGGCCGGTGGCCATGAACACGTTTGCCGCGGCGCCGGGAGCGAGAGCACCCCCTTCGTCGGCGGCGGCGGTCCGGAGCTCTATCAGAGCCGCCTCTGCCAGCGACACCGCGGCGACCGGCTCACCCGCAGCCAGACTGAGCACCGCGAGGCGCACCCGGTCTTCGGGGGTCGTGTCACCCCGAAGCGTCAGCGCTCGTTCCAGGCGCTCCAGCGCCTCACGCGAGAGTTCCACTTCGGCCGTCGGCTGCGCATCGCACTGGAGCAAGGACTGCCTCCACAGGATCTGCTCCGTCCACTCTTCCTGCGGCCGTGGCTGGTCCGGTTGAATCGAAGCCCAGCGCTGCAGGTAGGACTCGGTGCGCGCCGCCCCGAGCATCGCTCTTTCTCCGTCGGAAGGCGTGACCTCGTCCACCCTCACCCACTGAATCGAGTCTCGCTCCACCGGACAGAAGGCCTCCTGGTCGCGGGCCTCGCGCGTGGCGTAAGGAGGCAGCAGGGGCCCGCCTGAAGGCTCGTACGCCGGGCACCCTCGACCCAGCGCCGCGTCCGCGATCCGTCTGTCGAGGTCGAAAAGCTGCCCGTAGCTGAGCTGGAAGTCTGGCGACAGTCTGGCGGTGGTCTCGAAGGCGCGCCGGGCGACATTCAAGTTCGAGCGCGGCAACGGGGGTGCACCGTCCGGTTCCGCGAGCCACGGATCCGCAAACTCGACCGCGCCCAATAGCAACCAGGCCTCCGTATCCGTCGAGTCGCGCGCGAGGATCGCCTGGTACGCGCTTCTGGCTCGGGCGTAGTCGCCCTCCCAGAAGGTGCGGAAGGCGCTCACGTGTTCCCTCAGCCCCGGCCGCAAATCGCGCTCGTCGGCCAGGCGCTCCGCCAACCTCGTGAGCCGGGCGATTTCTGGCCCCAGATCCACGATTCGCTCCGGGTTGCGCGAGGTTTGCCAGTAGAGAGTGAGTCCGAGGTAGTGGTGCGGAAGCGCGAACAGCGAGTCATTCGCGATCGCCTCTCGAAAATGCCCCTCGGCATCGGGCAGCCGCCACCCATACAGCGCGTCCAGGCCATCCTGGAACTCCTGGTGCGCCCTTGGATTCGGCGACTCACTGCGGAGCGTTTCCAGTTCAGCTGGCTGGTCGCGCAGGTTGAGGATCTCCTGGGTGACGGGAGCGACGAGGCCATCGAGTTCGAGTGCAAGCCCCCGGGTCAGCATGGGTGGTCCGACCGGCCTGCCTTCCGAGGCGTCGTACAGTGTCGCTTCCAGAAACGCGGAGTCCCCGTCCACCTCTGCGGTCAGGGCGATCAGCGTCCCGACCCGCTGGCGACGTGCGACCTCGATTCCGAGATCGATGGAGGCCAGGGTCGGCCCGGACACTCCCAGGTCGTACATGACGCCGGTCAGCGCGAAGTCAGGCACGACCCGAACCGTTTGCCAGCCCCGCAGCTGGCGGGTGATTCGGGCGGCCGCATGCTCGGCCAACTCCGCCTCGTCTTGCGTCTCCGCCCGATGCGTGAACGGCAGAACGACGTATGAACCGCGGGGATCCTCCACCGCGTACGCCGACTCGGGCGAACCGAGTCGCCATCCCATCTCTCCAGCCGCAACCCACGCAGCGGAGAAGAAGAGAACGAGCCCAACCAGCGCGGCGATGCCTGCCGGCCAGCGACGCCGCCTCGGCTCGCTGGCGATCGCTTCCAGCTCCCCACGGCGGGCGTGCTCCGTGCGCTGCACTCCCTCGGGCGTGATGTCGAACGTCCAGGCAAGGACGAGCGCGACCGGGAACCCGGCCAGGACAAGCAGCGTAATCACCGTCAGCACCCGCTGCGGCAGGCCCAGCCCTCCGGCCAGAAGATCCGACGCCTCTAGAACGGCGAACGCGATGCCCCCGTATACCGCAGCGACGCGGAATACCCTCCGACGCTTGAGGTCAGCAAGAAACGTCTGCCAGGCGGGTGTGCGGTCACTCATTGCAGAAAGATCGACCGACCCGGGCGAACGGGGCAAGGTTTGGCCCCCCAGTCGAACAAGCTCGTGGAATACCACCTGCGCACGGAGGGAAACCTCGAGTTCGTACCGGACCAGTCGACGATGAAGCCCCGAGTGCAGGGCGAGCTGGCAAGAGTGAAGGAAGTGATGGCTACCGAGTCGGAGATGAAGAAGAAGACGGAGGGTGGATCTCGGTAGACCCGCGGCAGGCGGGGGGTTCGCGCCCCCCGCCCGTCACTTCGGCTGGGCTCAGCTAGCCGGCTCTTCCGTCGCCGCCGGCTCCCCGGCCGCCTCCGGGTGCCCCGCCGCCGTGCAGTCCGTGAAGATCCGCACGCCGTCCTTCTCAACGTACGCTTCCGGACCCTGGCCACGGAACGTGTACGTGCCGTCGGAGAACTCCATCCCCGAAGCCACTTCCTGCTGCTCCATCTGATAGACGCCGTCATCGATGCGCAGCGCGGCCTGACCCACACCAGCAGCCACGGTGAGCGCGAAGGTCTTCTCGTCCGCACACTGGTACATCAGCACGGTGACCTGTCCGTGAGGCGACTGGGCTTCGCCCATTCCGGCTGGCGCATCACCTTCCGTCGCCGGCATGTCGGCCGCCTGGTCGTCCGCGGTCTCGGAAGCACACCCGGCCACGCCGAACAGCCCCACCATCAAAGACAGCATCGCGATTCTGGATATCTGATTGCCCTGAAACATCTTCACATCTCCGGTTGAGGAACCTGCGCCCCGCGGCGCGGCTCCATTGCACGAGTCGTCGTCGCTGAAGTGCGGTGACGAACCGCGGATGATATCGACTCGGAGGGGTGAGAGAAACCTCAGGGCGCTAGAAGAGCTTCCCCTTCAGGTCCGGATCCTTGTCGGTTCTCGTCCCAATCTTGAGGAACGTGGACAGTCGCACCGTTCCCTCGGCGTGCAGCGTCTCATGGATTCGCCGTACCGCCTCGAAGATGTCCTCGAGATCTCCTTCGACGTTCGTTCCGTACGCGTGCAGCTGCGCCTGCAGGTTCGCTTCCTGGAGAATGCCGTGGGCTCTTTTCACTTCCGTTCGCACGGACACCCCGGAGCCTATGGGTATGACCTGAATCTCGGCTACCGCTTTCATCGTTCGATGCCGTTCGTGAGAGTTGAAGATCCGGACTAACGGCGCAGGGCGTCGATCGGTTCGAGGCGAGCGGCCCGGCGGGCAGGAAGATAGCTGCCGAGAAGGGCGATCGCCGAGACGAGCAGCGTCACCCCCAGTAGCCCGACCGGTCCGATCGAGCCGCTCTCCGGCAGGAAGCGCCGCATCAGCCCCTGCACACCCGCGGCAAACGCCAGGCCGATGAGTATTCCCGCTGCCAGAAGGCCACCTGTGTGTTGCAGAATGAGCCGACGCACGTCCGCGGGCCCGGCCCCCAGGGCTACGCGCATGCCGATCTCCTGCACGCGATCGCGGACCAGGTACGCCATCAGACCGTAGATACCGAGCGCCACGAGGGACAGGCCGAAGGCCGCGAACAGCCCGGCCACCACGGCACTGAGACGCTCTCCCGCGATCACCTCGTCGTACAGTCCGTCCATGGGCCGCACATCATAGACGGCCAGACTTGGAGCAGCACGGCCGATGCTGGCGCGCACGGCCGGGGCCAGCTCGAGCGGCTCAGCGGCAGCCCGGACCATGACATGCAGGTTGTTGGTCGAGCGCCCGACGGGATCCTGCACGTAGGGCATGTACCACGTGAGCTCGAAGTCACCGGCGTCCCGCACGGAACCGACGACACCGACCACTTCCAGCCACGGATCCGAGCCAGCGGCGTTCGCCGGCCGCACTCGCTTCCCGAGCGGGTCTTGGCCCCGCCAGAACCGGTCGGCAAGGCGCTCGTCCACCAGGATTACCCGGGGTCCCAGCTCGTCGTCACGGTCGTTGAACAGGCGACCCCGAAGGAGTGGCACTCTCATCGCCTCCAGCACTCCAGTCGAGATGAAGCGATGGTTGACGGTGAACGAGGCTACGCTGCTCGACATTTCCAGGCCCTCGGGAACGATCCGGGCCCCCCACGTACCGCAGCAAATTGGATTCACCGTAGTGATACCGACGTCGAGAACGCCGGGCACCCGGCCCACTTCCCGCTGGACATCTTCGATCAGGCCCGCCCGAGACTCCGGAGACTCGTAGGCCGACCCATCCAGATTGAGGCGCAGCGTGAGGAGATCCTCGGCCCGAAAACCGAGGTCGGCCGTCTGCAGGCGTACGAAGTTCCCGACCAGGATCGCGGCACCCACCAGCAGCATGAGGGCGAGAGAGATCTGGCTGACCACCAGGATCCGCTGGACCTTTCGCCTCTGGCGCCCGGCCAGCGCTCGCCCGCCCTCCTGGAGCAGAGGTACCAGGTCGGCGCGGGAGCCCTGGATCGCCGCCGCGGCGCCGAAGGCGAGACCACACGCCATGGACAGCCCGAACGCGAACAGGGCCACGCGCGGGCCCGCCTGAACGGTACCGAGCGGAAGTTCCTGGCGCAGGACCTCGGGGATGAACACGCTGAGGAAGTCAGCCATCCATACGGTGAACAGGTAGGCCGCGGCACCCCCGAGAACGAAGAGCACCATCGTCTCGGTGACGAATTGGCGGGCCTGGCGGCTCCGGCTGGCTCCCAGCGCCGCCGATATACCGATCTCCTGGGATCGGGACAGGAATCGCGCGACCAGCACGTTGGCGACGTTGACTCCCGTCAGTAGAAGCAGGAACGCCACGGCACCGATCAGCGCCAGTATCAGACCCCGATCTTCCTGCACGAGGCTCTCGCGCACCGGCACGGCAAGGAGGCCAAACCCGGCGTTCGTGTCCGGGTGTTCGTTCTGCAACCGGCCCGTCGTGAGTTCGAGTTCCTCGCGGACCTGCGCCAGGTCCGAACCGTGAGCCATCCGTCCGAACACGGCCAGTACGTGTGAGCCCCCGTCCGAAGGATCCGGGGCCAGCGGGAACCAGACGTCCGCCTGATACGGGAAGCGGAAGCGAGGCGGCATCACGCCCACGACGCGGTACGACCTGTCGTCGAGCCGGATGGAGCGCCCGAGCAGGTCCGGTCGACCACCGAACCGCGATTCCCACAAACGGTGCGACACCAGGATCACTTCACTCTCGATCCCGGCCCGCTCCTCCGCGGCGTCGAACGAGCGGCCGAGTGCCGGCTGAACCCCCATGACGGTCGTCCAGCTGGCCGTGATTCCGACGCCTGCCACTCGCTCCGGCTCGTGCTCGCCGCTCAGGGTCATGCTCCGGGCCAGCGCCCCGACCACCCCGTCGAGCGAAGACACTCCCTCGGCGATCACGTTCAGAGCAAGCGGCGACATGTTGACGGGATGCGGCTGACCGTCGGGAGTGGATATGGACTCGCGCAACCGCAGCAGGCTGGCCTCGTCTTCGAAAGGAAGCGCTCGGTGAAACGCAGTGTCATAGACGGAGAACAGGGCCACGTTCGCGCCAAGGCCGACGCCCAGAGTGAGCACCGTGACCATGGCGAAGAACGGTCTGCGACGGAGGTGTCTCAGCGCGAAGCGGACGTCCATCCGCAGATCGCTGCTGAACCGCCCGGCCGGCCCCTGTGCTGTGGCCATCTGCCTCCCTGTCACCTGGTGGGGAACCGATTTCAGAAGGGCAAGAGGCATGCCGGCCATACTGCGAGCCTAAGGCACTACGAAGAATGTGCTTATCGGGAGGTCGCGCGTTGGCCAGCGTCGTGGATCTGGTCGGATTCGGCACACAGCGTCTCGATACCGAACGGTCCGCGGCAGGGTCCGGGGTCAGTCCTTGGCGATCTTGGCCCGGAAGTGGCGGAGGATCTTGGGCCGGAACGGGTCGTCCTTCGGTACCTCCTCGATGAGTCGCCCCACCCACCGCAGGATCATGCGGTCGGATTCTCGACGCAGTCGCCCGGCCTCGGGCAGACGCTCCAAAGTGACGAGCAGTACTTCCGCGAGGTGAGCATCCACGTAGTCCCACGAACGCCCGAGGAAGCGCCCGAGACCGTTCTTGGCCTCGACTGCCTGCGCGGCACTCGTCAACAGTGCGTCCGGGTTGGATGGCCAAAAGGCCCGTTCGCTCATGATCCTCTCAGGTTCGAAGGTACGGGCGACAGGGATGCACGCAGCGTGCCTCCGTTTTGGACGTTGCAGTATAACGACTTAGGCGATGAACGTCACGCTGGCGTTGAATCCGAACCACAGGCTGAGGCTACAGGTTGCACACTCACTGGAAGCCGCAGGGGAACTTGCGGAGGGGAAGAGGGGGTCTACAGGTCTCTCTTTCGGTACCACAGCCAGCCGAACAGGAGCAAGGCGGCAATCCACAGGAAGCTCCCTGCGAACGCCGGCCCAAGCGATTCGAGCTCCGGTACGGGGCGCTCGTGTTCCGCTGCCCACTCGGCGGCTCTCCGGAGCGCTTCCGGATCGTACTGAATGTAGTCACGCAGACGATCGAAGGTCATGATCGGCGCCCACTCGAGGACCGGGCGGAGGCCCGCGAACAGAGTGCCCAGGCCACCGACCACGAGTCTCTCTCCGAAGGCGAACCAGGCGAACCATACGGCCATCGCCGGGCCCGAGGCACGGATCGCCACGGCCGCGAACAACGCGAGGCTGGCGAAGCCTAGGCCGGTGACGAACATGCCGCCGAGGGCCGACAATTGAGCGGCTCCGAACAACTCCGTGCCGGCGGACAGGTCGGTACCGGCCAGGGCGAGTGAACCGCCGACCGCCACGCGCAGGGCCAGGAAGAGTGCCGACAACAGTGGAATGAGGAGCACCTTGGCCCAGTACCACTGTGTCTTGGACAACCCGTCGATGACATTCTGCCTGGAGGTCCGCCAGCTGAACTCCGCGGCCACCAGGAGAATCACCAGCACCGACGCGAAGATGAAGCCGACCATCACCTCCTCGCCCAGAATCTGGTCCCAGGCATCGGGGAGGAAGAAGGGGTCGTCGGGGTCCTTTCTCGCGCGGCGGTACTCACCGATCAGGTCGGCCACCGTCATCAGGCCGAACAGGCCCAGCGTCACCCACGTCGCGCGGCGCTTCCACATCTTCCGCATCTCGCTGCGGAACGCGGCCCCCATCACGGTACTTCTCCCATCTGGTGGCCACCGGGTCCGGTGTCGCCGGAGCGTCCTGGCGCGCTGTCGCCTTCCGCTGCGCCGGTCGCTTCCATGAACACGTCTTCGAGCGAGCGTGCTTCGAGCGCCAGGTGTGAAACCAGTATGCCCCGTCCGGCCAGCCAGGCGTTCATGTCGGCGAGGTCACCGTCCTCGAGTTCTGCCACGACCCGGTCACCGCGTCGGCTCGACCACCGGACCGCCGGATATTCCTCAACCGCAGCCGCCAGGGCGTCGAGATCGGCCGATCGGAGGCCGGCCACTCCATGCGAGGTCACGTCCGCTACGCTGTCCTGGCGGATGATTCGACCGTGCTGGATGATCGCGACGTGGGTGCACGTCCGCTCCACCTCCGACAGCAGGTGGCTGGACAGAAAGATGGTCTTCCCGCGCTCACCGAGTCCGCGGATGATCTCCCGGATCTCGCGCATGCCTTCCGGATCCAATCCGTTGGCCGGCTCGTCGAGAATGATCAACTCGGGATCGCCCAGCATGGTGGCCGCCAGGGCCAACCGCTGCTTCATCCCGAGGGAGTACGCCTTGAACTTGTGCTTCGCCCGCCGGCCCAAGCCGACCAGGTCGAGCACGCGTTCGATCTCCGCGGCGTCACGCCGCTTCACGTTCGCGACGATACGCAGGTTGTCACGACCGGAGAGGTAAGGGTAGAAATTCGGCGTCTCGAGAGTCGCCCCGATGCGACGCCTGGCCGCATGAAGGTCAGACGCGCTTCCTCCGCCGAACAGCTCGAAGCGACCGCCAGTGGGTGTGATGATGCCGAGTAGAAGCCCTATGGTGGTCGTCTTGCCAGCCCCATTCGGGCCCAGGAAGCCGAACACCTGTCCGGGCTCGACCCGAAACGAGATGTCATCGACCGCGGTCGTCTTACGATACCGCTTGCTGAGGCCGAAGGTCTGAATGATCGGTGTGCCCGGGACGCTGGTCATGGGCAATAGAACGGGCAGACGATCAACAGAGTTTCAACTCGCTCGCCTCCGTTCAACGC
>JBATJK010000191.1:0-13593 GCA_049668445.1 Gemmatimonadota bacterium | reverse complement strand
CCGTAGCGGGCGCCCTGCATCCAGGCCGTCTGACCGGTCCCGATCAACTCCGCCGTGAGCCCGGCCGCCTCGAGCGCTTCCACGAGCACCCACGCCGTGGTGCGCTTGCCTATCGCCGAGTCGGTTCCCAGCAACGCGATTCGATAGGAGTCGACCTGGTCGATCTTCCCCGTCCACGCGTGGAGTTCGCCTCGCGGCGGTGTTGCCCTGACGTCTCGCAGCCCGACTCCCCGCTCGACCGCCAGCCGCGATATCGCACGATCCTCGTTGAGGAAATCGTGCAGCCCGGCGTCTATGTTGAGACCAGCGGCGATCGCCTCTTCGATCGCATCACGTATCGGCGGCGAGAGGCGCCCCCCGTCGGGGGCGATGCCGATCACGAAATACGTCGGCGGGGTTCCCGCGTCGCGTGATACCGCGAGCGCGGTCGCGAGATCGGCCACCAGCGGAATACCGTTGGGCTTCCCGTCGAGTACCTCACCCGCGTCCCGGCCGGCCACTGACGAGTCGATGACGGCCGTGACCCGGTACCGGCGCGTCCGCCGCACCAGCCCGTGCGCCGTCTTTCCATACGTATTGGTGAACGCTCCGTCGCAGAAGACGATCGCGTTTCCGTCGACTGGAACTGCGGTAGTAGCTGACATCTGGCCTCCGTGTACGGACTCAGCGCCTGCCCGTGAGAACGGCCACGTAGCGGTCGCCGGGAAATGGGCTCTGCGCGTGGTGCTGCAGAAGGACCGACAGACCGGCCGTCGACGCCGGAAGGACGCTCAGGCCCTCTTGCTCCCGGAGCACGCGGGCCTGCCTGAGCATCGCCTTGTCACTCGCGTCGGCCGCGAAGCCGCCAGAAGTCCGCACCGCCTGCAGCGCCCAGTCACCGTCGAAGGAGTGCCAGTTGATGAGGGGCTCGTTGACCTCAGTTTCCCTGACCGCCGATGGATCCAGGTCGCGGCACTGGTCGTAGCCTCTGAGAAATGAGTGCACGATCGGGTTCTTGCCGTGCGATGAGCCGGCGATAATGCGAGGGATTCGAGACGTCTTTCCCCGCCGGTACAGTGTCGCAAAACCGCGGTGGATCCCGGCCAGTGTCGTTCCGTTCGACACGGAGACGGCAACAGCGGCCGGTGCATCTCGAAGCTCGTCGTAGATCTCGCTCGCGATCTCGCCGTATGCCACGAGTTGCAGGATCGTATTGGCACCGCCCGGGTTGGCGTCGTACAGCTCCTCTTTCTCAGCGGCTTCCTTCGAGGCAACGACCGCGGCCTCGTAGTCGCCGGTCACACTTCGGATCTCGGCCCCCGCCGCGATCATCTCATCCAGCCTCCGGGTGTGATACTGCTTCGGGATATGGAGCACGCACCGCATACCGGCTAGCCTGGCGGCGAAGGCGAGGGCTGCTCCGTAGTTGCCGCACGTGGCCACCGCGACGGCCTCGAATCCTCGTCTCAACGCGTCACGCACCTGCGCGAAGGCAATGCGGTCCTTCTGGGTACCGGTAGGGTTTCCGCCCTCAAACTTCAGGAAGAGCTGACGGATGCCGTGCTCACGCTCCAGGTTGCGAGCGCGAGTGAGGCGGGTGTCGCCGACCTCGGAGGCGATCAGGTCTTCGTAAGCTTCGAGACGCTCGTCCAGAGACCGTGCCGGATCACCGGCGATCCGCCGGCAGCCCTCCAGGTCCTCCGTTACGGCTTCGAGGGAACCTACCGCACCATCGAGCAGACTCGGGAACGTGGGGTCGTCCTGCATGCGAAAGCCACCTTATGAGTACGTGTGCCGGGACCTGAACATGCAGCGCGCGCTCAACCGGCGGAAGGTGCCGGGCGGGCTGTCCCTGTCAGAGACCACCGCCCCAGCGATACTGGTACAGCAGGATGAGACTGTCGAAGTCGGCCCCGAGACGGGTGGAAAGACCACTCACCGAGGCCAGCTTCAAAGCGGCACGCCGCGTCAGAGGATACGCGGCGGCGACACCGAAACGACCGTTTTCCTGCCGCTCGGAACCCTTCACGCCGTCCACAGTGGCCCGCGCTCCCGAACCCCAACCGCCGTCCACGGCCAACCATGCTCCACCGTCGAACACGTAGGTTACGCTTCCCTGGATCGTCCACAGGGGATCCTGCTGCACGCGGCTGCCTTTCAGGTCTGGATTCGCCGTGAACAGCCAGACCGACGTCAAGGCCTCCAGGCTCCAGTGACCCAGTCGCTGCGATGCACCGACGCGCACGGCTCTCCACAAGGGCCGGCCCGACCTTTCGGACCGACCCTCCCGGGCCCCGACGGGTCGGCTGGGCCTACGCCTCAGGAGTTACCTCGTCGCCCTCGGCTTCCGGTTCCTCTGTCTTCGCCCTCTCGACGACGCTGCCGAACTTCTCCCGCAGGGAACCGCCGAGCACGCCCAGGTGCTCGCGAATCTCTCCCATCTGCTCGCCGAGCTTCTGACCGAGGTCTTCCATCGAATCGCCCACGCCCGTCTTCATGAACGGATACTTGAAGTCGGTCGCCGGGACGAACGTCTCCTTGATCGAGCGCGGAGAGACCCAGCGCACCAGGTTCATGAACGAGCCGGCCTTGTCGTTGGTACCGCTGGCACGTGCCCCACCGAACGGCTGTTGCCCGACGACGGCTCCGGTCGGCTTGTCGTTGATGTAGAAGTTCCCGGCCGCGCAGCGAAGGGTAGCCATCGCTTCCCGGGTCGCGGCACGATCCCTCGAGAACACGGCTCCCGTGAGCGCGTACGGCGAAGTGCTGTCCACGAGGTCCAGGGTCTCGGCCCACTGATCATCCGGGTAGACATGTACGGTCAGCACCGGCCCGAAGATCTCCTCGCACATCGTCTTGAACTTGGGGTCCGATGCGAGCACCACGGTCGGCTCGATGAAGTAGCCCTTCTCGTCCGAGTAGCCCCCGCCGAACAGGATTTCGGCACCCGGAGCCGATTTCGCGTGTTCGATGTAGCCCGTGATGTCCCGGTACGCGGACGCGTCGATCACGGCGCACACGAAGTTCTCGAAATCCCTCGGATCGCCCATCTTGATCTCTGCAAGCTGGGAGCCGACCGTTTCCTTCACGCGAGGCCACAGCGACTCCGGCACGTAGGCGCGGGACGCGGCGCTGCACTTCTGGCCCTGGTATTCGAAGGCTCCCCGAACCATGGCCGTCGCGACCGCATCTGCATCCGCTGACGGGTGCGCGACGATGAAGTCCTTCCCGCCGGTCTCGCCCACGATGCGGGGATACGAGCGGTAGTTCTCCAGGTTCTCGGCCACCTTCTTCCACAGCAACTGGAAGATCTCGGTGGACCCGGTGAAGTGAATCCCCGCGAGGTGCGGGCTGGCCACGAGCTTGTCGGTGATCTGGCCCGAATTCCCCGGCAGGAAGTTGATGACGCCCGGCGGAAGTCCGGCTTCCTGCAACAGACGCATCAGATAGTACGAACTGAACAGAGAGGTCCGGGCCGGCTTCCAGATCGCCACGTTCCCCATGAGCGCCTGCGCCGTCGGAAGGTTGCCACCGATCGACGTGAAGTTGAAGGGAGAGATGGCGTAGACGAAGCCCTCGAGCGGCCGGTAATCGGTCATGTTCCAGACGCCCGGAGACGAAATCGGTTGGTTCGAGTAGAGGTCACGGGCGTATTGAACGTTGAAGCGCCAGAAATCGATGATCTCGCACGCGGCGTCGATCTCGGCCTGGTAGCAGGTCTTGCTCTGTCCGAGCATCGTCGAGGCGTTCAGGACCTGGCGCCAATCGCCGGCCAGCAGGTCGGCTGCCTTCAGGAAGACCGCGGCCCGGTCCTGCCACGGCCAGTTCGACCACTCCTTCCAGGCCTCCATGCACGAGTCGACGGCCATCTGGATGTGCTCGTCGGTGGCCTTGTGGTATCGGGCCAGCACATGCGCGTGGTCGTGTGGCATCACGACATCGCCGGTGTCGCCGGTCGTGTAGTCCACCCCGCCGATGATGATGGGAATCTCGATGACCTCGGACGCCATCCGGTCCAGCTTCTTCTTCAGGTCCGCTCGTTCGGGGGAACCGGGCTCGTATCCCCACACGGGCTCGTTTATAGGCCGTGGGGGCTGAAGGTCACCCTCGATCGTCATTCCGGGACGCATATCCAGGCTCATCGGTCATTCTCCATCAGTTCGAATGGAATCGGTTTGGCCAGCGGGAACGCGAATGGCGTTCACAGGGTTCATCCTGATCGCGAGACGGTTATTATTCGTGCGATTACGGGCCGTCCAGCGGCCCCATATCCTACTGGCTTTCATGCCTCGAAGCTACCGCGAGAGGATGACGATATGACGACGTTGAGCGAGACCCGCGGTTCAGCACCGGAGACCTTGGAATCATGGTGGAATTCGGGCTTCACCTGGGACGACTATCTCGGCGAAGAAGTGGAGGAGCACCGGGAGTTGTGGCAGGGTATATACCGTCGGGCCACCACGCCGGTCTGGACTCTCGAAGCACTGGAGGACCTGGGCCGGAAGTGGAAGCTTCTGGCGATTGCCGAAGACTGGTGCGGTGACGCCTCGAACCTCGTTCCCGTGTTCGGCCGCCTGGCCAGGGATTCCGACTTGATCGATCTCCGGGTCGTCAAACGGGACGAGCACACCGACCTCATGGACAGGTACCTGACGAATGGAAGTCGGTCGATTCCCATCATCGTGATCATGGACGAGAACTTCCGGCCCGTGGGGCGCTGGGGACCGCGGCCGGTCGAACTGCAGGAATTCGTGATTCGCGAGAAGAGGGCCGGACAGAGGTCCGCCCCGGAGATCTACAAGGAAACGCGGCGCTGGTACGCCCGTGACAGGGGAAGAACCACCCTGCGAGAAGCGTTGGCAATCATGACCGACGCGGACTGAACAGGGAACGGAGAGGCTCTAATGACCGCATCCACCGGCCTGCGCGCCTTTGTCGTCGCGTTCGCCGTCCTGTTTCCAGCCTCGCTGGGGGCCCAGAGCGTCGAAACGCGTCTCGAGCGGGCCGCGGAACGCATCGAGCAAGCTCGTGCGGAGAACCTGGACCTCATCGCGCCTCGCCTGTTCGAGCGTTCGGAATCCCGACTGGCTGACGCCCGGAGACGATACGACGACGGAGCCGGAAGCGACGATATCGACCGCCGTATCGACGAGTCGCTCGAGGCGCTCGACGAAGCCGAGGAACTGGCGCCGGTCGGACGCACCGTTCTCCGGGAGGCCCTGTCGGCCCGAGCCGATGCTCTCGAGGCTGGCGCCCCGGACTACGCCGCCGACGACTGGGAGGCGGCCGAGAAGTCCACTCGCGACTCCGGACGGCGGATCGAGGACGACGACCGCACCGGAGCGGAAGAGAGAGCGGAGCGTGCAGAGACGGCGTATCGCGAAGCCGAGCTGAACGCGATCCGGGCCGACGTCCTGGGCCGGACGCGGGCGGCGCGAGCCGCGGCTCTCGAGATGAAAGCGGACAAGCTCTCCCCGATCCTCTTCAGCGGCGCGGATTCGCTGGTCGGCGCGGCCGAGGCGGTGCTCTCGGGTGACCGCTACCAGGCTTCGAGTGCCGGTGCCCTGGCCGAGGAGGCAGCGACTGCCTATCGCCATGCGGAGCGCCTGGCAGGGCTGGCCGACAGCGTCTCCCGCAAGCGCGTGACGGTCGAGGAGGTCGCGCTTCGTGGTGAGGAGCAGGTTCGGCGAATCACCGAGGCGTTGCAGTTCGAGGCCCGCTTCGCGGAGGGCGCTGCGCCGGTCGTCGACGATGTCCTGGTGGCCATCGAGAGCCTGTACGATGAGCGCGCGGCGCTTCGCCGAGATATCGAGCAGAGGGGGGCCGAGATCGAGCGGCTGGACCGAAGCGTGGACTCTCTCGATGCACGGCTGGCGGCGCTGGAGGTCCGCGAGGCTGCCGTCAGCACCGAACTGCGTGAGAGACAGCGCCGCGAGCGACAGTTCCGCGAGGTGGAGGCTATCTTCACGCCCTCGGAGGGAGAAGTGTTGCGGTCCGAAGACCGGCTGGTCCTGAGGCTCGCCGGCCTGACCTTTCCTTCCGGATCGGACGAACTTCGCCCCGACAACTTCGCCCTCCTCACCAAGGTGCAACGGGTGATCCGCGAGTTTCCCGAAGCCCGCGTCGTGGTCGAGGGGCACACCGACTCGCAGGGCAACGAGTCCATGAACCAGAGCCTGAGTCGCCGCCGGGCCATCGCGGTCCGCGAGTACCTGCTGTCCAACATCGCGATGAGTGCCGATCGGATCACGGCGGTCGGCTACGGTGAGTCCCGGCCGGTGGCACCGAACAATACCGAGGCAGGCCGGACCCGGAATCGCCGCATCGAGATCACGCTCACGTTCGACGGAACCTGAGGTACGCGGCCGGTCGCGATCGTGTGACGGTCCCATCGGCCCGCCCAAGCCCATTCGACGGAGGGACCCGGTGAGAATCCCGAGGCTCGTGATCGCGCTCGTTCTCCTGGTCGCTACGTTCGTCTTCCCACGCGGAGTCCTGGGCCAAGACGAGGAGGTCGCGGCTTCAGCCACGGTCTCGCGCTTCCCGATCCAGGTGTCGTCGATCGAGCTCACGGGGCCCGTGCGCGGCGCTGAGTATGTCGGCGTCACCGGGCCACGCTCGGCGTGGTTGGGAGTCGAGAGTGGCGGCGCCGAGGTCTGGGTCCACCCGCTGAAGGTTGCCCGCGGTTTTAAGCTCGCATTTCAGGTGCCCGAGTACCGGGACCCCATACCGGGCTCCACGTTGGCGCGCACGGTCACCGTGCGTCCCGAGTTGACCACGATCACGTACACCCACCAGTCGTTCACCGTGCGCCAGCACATCCTGGCGCCACACGACCAGGCGGGCCTGCTGGTGCTCCTGGATGTGGAAGCGGTCCGGCCCCTGGAGATCGTGGTGACCTTCGAGCCCGTACTCCAGCTCATGTGGCCCGGGGCGTTCGGAGGGCAGTACTTGTCGTGGAGCGAAGCCCGGCGCGCCTTCATCCTCTCGGAGAGCCTGCGAACCCGGCATGCTATCATCGGTTCTCCGTGGGCTACCGAGGCCACCGCGCACCCGGCGCACCGCCTGGCCGAGGCCCCCGCCACGTTCCGAATCGCGGTCGACGCAGACCGGGCCCGGCGTGAATTCGTACCCATCGCGATCGCGGCCGGCACCGGCGCCAGGGACGATGTCCTGGCGACGTATGAGCGATTGCTTGTCGAGGCGGAAGATCTGTACGAGGCGAAACGGGCCTGGGCCGACTCCGTCCTCGCCACCACCACCAGCGTTGACAGTCCGGACGACGACCTCGACCTGGCGCTCGAGTGGGCCAAGATCAACCTGGAAGAGCAGCGGGTATGCAACCCGGACCTGGGCTGTGGTTTCGTGGCTGGCTGGGGGATGTCCGGCACCAGTTTCCGACCCGGCTTCGGCTGGTTCTTCGGAGGCGATGCGGCGATGAACACACTCGCCATGGACGTTACCGGACAGTGGGATCTGGTGGCCGAGGACCTGCGGTTCCTGGCCCGTTATCAGCGCGACGACGGGAAGATCCCGCACGAGGTGTCACAGGCCGCCGCCCGCCTGGACTGGTTCGAGGCATTCCCCTACCCGTACTACCACGCGGACACGACGCCGTGGTGGATGACGGCAGTGTGGCAGTACTGGAAGGCGTCGGGGGACAACGATTTTCTCCGCGAGATCTGGCCCGCGTTCCTCGAGGCCTGGGAGTGGTGTCTCTCGGTCGAGACGGACGATGACGGGATCATCGAGAACACCACGGCAGGGCTCGCCGCGGTCGAAGTGGGCGAGATTGGCGCCGGCGTGCACCAGGACGTGTACCTCGCGTCGGTCTGGACGGCGGCGCTCAGCGGAGTGCCCGACATGGCGCGAGCCCTGGGAGACACCGCGGTCGAAGCACGAGCGGAAGAACTCCGCGAACGGGCACGACGCACCCTTAACGACGCCTACTGGTCGTCCGAGCGGGGGTTTCACGCCTTCGCGCTCCTCAGGTCGGGAGGCACGAACGACAACCTGACGGTGTGGCCGGCGGCCGGCCTGATGTTCGGCCTGTTCGACGTGGGCCCGGCGGAGGGGACTCTTCAGCACCTGGCGGCGGACGCGGTCTCCACCGACTGGGGCGCCCGGATGCTGTCTTCGGGCAGCCACCTGTACGATCCGTTGCAGTACAACAGCGGGACCGTGTGGCCGTTCGTTACGGGATTCGTCAGCCTGGGACAGTACCGTTACAGGCGGCCGTGGGCGGGCCTTCACCTGATGGACGCGGTGAAGCAAATGACCTTCGACTGGAGCCTCGGTCGCCATCCCGAGCTTCTGTCGGGCGCGTTCTATTCTCCGCTCGACGAGACCGTTCCGCATCAGTTCTTCGCCTCGTCGATGCTGCCCACTCCCCTGATCCGCGGACTCCTGGGCTGGGAACCCGATGCGCCGAACGACGCCGCGATCCTGGCGCCGCAACTCCCGGCGGACTGGGATCGGATGGCCGTTCGCAACCTGTGGGTCGGCGAGACGCGCGTGGAGGCCGTCATCGAGCAGGGGGTCGGGGTTACGCACGTGGTCCTCCGGAGCGAGGGCCCCGCGATAGAACTCGCGTACGTGGCCTCCCTGCCCCCGGGGAGCCGGAATCCGAGCGTGCGGGTGGACGGTGAGCCACTGTCGGCCGAGACCGAAGCGACGCGCCACGATCTGCGGCTGCCTGTCGCCGTTATGCTGGACGGCACGGAGCACCGTATCGAGATCGAGTGGACCGGCGGACTGTCCGTCGTGCCGCCCCGAATAGCGCTCGAGCCCGGGCAGACCAGCGGCGGTTTGCGCATCGTCAACTTCGATCGCGAGGACGGCGCCTGGAGACTCTCCGTGGAAGGCGATGGTGGACGTTCGTATCGTGTTCGCCTGATCGGCCAGCCGGTGACGATTCAGAAGGTGGGTTTCCCGACTCGCCAGACCGATCAGACGAAGGCAGCCGCGAGGGTTGTGCGCATGGAGGACCGCCTGACGGAATTGGAAGTGACGTTCCCGATCGGAGAGGAACGGCGGCGGATCGTAGCCGTGTATCTGGAGGAGACACCATGAACGTCGAGCGATATGCGCTGGCTCTGTTGGTCGCGTGCGGTATGACAGCCTGCTCTTCGTCCGAAGTGCCGGAAGCGGCCCCACCAGCTCCCCTTCTCAGTATCCGGCTCGAAACCCAGGAAAGCGGCACCGACGTCCTGCTTCAGGCCGTCAGCGCCGTGGACGACAACGTGGTGTGGGCCAGTGGCCACGGGGGGACGTGGGCCCGCACGCTCGACGGGGGTGCTACGTGGGCGGCGCACGTAATGGAGGGCGCCGACACCCTCCAGTTCCGAGACGTGCACGCACTGGATGCGGACCGGGCATGGCTTCTCAGCGCCGGGCCCGGGGAGCTATCCCGTATCTACCGCACTCTGGACGGCGGCGAGACCTGGGAGCTGCAGTTCCTCAACCCCGAGCCCGATGGCTTCTACGACTGCCTCGAGTTCCGGGATGCGAAGCATGGAATCGTGTACGGCGACGCCGTAGACGGCGAGTTGCGGATTCTCCGCACGCGGGACGGAGGAAGTACCTGGGAATACACGCGCTCGCTGGACATCCCGCCCGCGCTGGCGGGAGAGGGAGGATTCGCGGCCAGCGGGACCTGCGTCGCCCTGGGCCAGGGCGGTCGGGCCTGGATCGGAACCGGGGCGGCCGATACGGCCCGCGTCCTGTCCACGCTCGACGAGGGCCGGACCTGGACGGCGGTCGCTGCGCCCCTGCCGGCGGGTGAGGCGGCGGGCATCTTCACGATCGCCTTCCGTGACTCCCTGCACGGAGTGATCCTGGGCGGCGACCTTTCCAGGCCCGACGAACACACCGACAACGTGGCCATCACGTCGGATGGCGGCGTGAACTGGAGCGTGGCGGGGCGGCCTGTTCTGGCAGGCGCCGTGTACGGAGCGGCTTACGTTTCGGGTGCCCCGACACCCACCCTGGTGGCGGTGGGTCCACACGGAGCGGACTGGTCCGCTGACGAGGGGGCGACGTGGTCGCGGGCCGACACGGTCGCGTACTGGGGCCTCGACATCGCCTCTCCGGCAGCTGGCTGGCTCGTCGGGCCGGAGGGTCGCGTCGTCCGCATCTCCTTCGAATAGGCTAGTTTCAAGGCGCGCGTGCGGAATCGATCGAAACCGCCGACGGTCCAATTTCGTAGAGAAAGCAACGATTGGACCACTCGCGCTGTCCAAACGAGTAGAAGGCGACGGAGGGCCGTCGCGACGCCCGCGAGGGAACGATGCGGAGGGGTGGAATGATGATCGGGCGAGTCGAAGTCACTGAAATCCTGGGGATGGCCGGGACCTGTGCGATCCTGCTGTTCGCTGGATTCAGCGTGGAGACCCTGGAAGGAGACGTCCAGCCGTCGTGGGCCGTGACCCTGGAGGTCAACGCCCCCGAGGTGCCGGTCGGGCTGCCCGACGAGATCCGGCTCCAGTTGCCGAACCTGGAAAAGCCAGTGCACCCGGCGCCCCCGGAGATCTCCCTTGACGGACTGACGGAGCCTGTGACGCAGCCCTACGAGTGTGGCTGCCGCCACATCGTGATCACATGACTCTCGCGGTAACGGCCCTCCAGAGAGTCTAGGCGCGCCGACTGCCGCTCGGCTCACCCGCGGGCGGCGAATCCGTCAGTTTCCCGTACATGTCCGGCCTGCGATCGGCTACGTAGTCGTACTCGTACTCGCCGCCTACCTCGACCACCCGGCTCGCGTCCGCCGCCGTCATGTCGAATTCCACGTGCAGGAATCCTGGCCCGTCTCCGATCTCGGCGATCATTTCCCCGCTCGGGTCGGCCGCCATGGTGCCCCCGTGGAAGGCCACGCCTTCCTCGATCCCCACCCGGTTCACCGCCAGGTAGTTGACGTGGTTCTCGTAGGCCCGGATTCGTACCTGCTCCCGCTTGAGCCTGAGATTCGGCCAGTTCGTCGAGAGAACGATGAGCTGAGCCCCTCCGAGCTTCAGGGCCCGGCCTGTCTCCGGAAACGACCCGTCATAGCAGATGTTGAGGCCAATGCGGCCGAGCGGGGTCTCGAACACCGGGGGAGGCTCTGACCCCGGAGTGGTGAAACGATCGACTCCCAGGCACAGCGTGTGGAGCTTTCGATAGCGACCGACCGGCCCGTCGGGTCCGACCAGGAACAGCGAATTGTGCAGCAGGTCGCCGTCACGCTCGATCGCCCCGACCACGGCCCAGGCGTCCGCGACGCGGCAGGCCTCCGCTACCCCGGCGAGCTCCGGACCGGCCGCCTCGACCGCTGCGGCCCTCGCGGAGTCCTTGTCGTGGAACACGTATCCGGTGAGTGAGGCCTCGGGAAACACGACCAGGCGAGCGCCCTCGCCGGTCGCCGCCTCGATCGCCGACCGGGTGATCCTGACGTTGGCCTCGGATTCTCCCCGGCGGGGCGCCATCTGCACCCCGCAAACGGGGAGCATCAGTCCTCGGAGAGCGTTGCGATGATCGCCAGCCCGGCGCCCACCGCCAGGGCGCCGAGTGCGAGGCCGAGCCCGACCCAGCGACCGACTTCCGCTTCCGGCAGGTCCAGTCCGCGCCGCCACGGACGAGCGATCTCGTTACGAAGCGCCCGCGACCGGTTTCTCACCGCCCAGACCGCCAGTCGGGCCAGGCCTTCCTCGTCTTCCTTCTTCCTGAACATGGGCTCACCCCGTAGAGGGCATGGAACCCACGAAGTCTTCACCACCGTCCACCCGGATGACGTTGCCGGTCATCCAGGCCGTGCCTTCGTCCGCCAGAGATACCATGCAACGGGCTACGTCTTCGGGAGTGGTGAGTCTTCCGTAGGGATTCTGTTGCCGGGCCTCCTCAATCATGTGCTGAGCACCCGGGATCTTCCGGAGCGCGGGCGTATCCGTGACCCCGGCACGAATCGAGTTGGCCGTGATTCCGTGGGGCGCGAGTTCCAGCGCCAGTTGCCGGCAGTGGGACTCGAGGGAGGCTTTGGCCGCAGACACCGCGCCGTACGAGGGGATGACACGGTCGCCGCCCGAGCTCGTCATGGCGTAGATGCGGCCGCCCTGCCCCATCAGCCGGCGGCGCACCAGGCCCTGCGCCCAATACACGAGGGAGTGGGCCATGACGGTGAGCGTCATGTCCATCTGCTCCATCGTCATCGACCCGGCGGCGTCTGCTCCGATGAACGGTTTCAGGGTTCCGAACGCGAGCGAATGCATGAGCACCCGAACCGAGCCGGGTTCGACCCCTGCGGCGATCTCGTCCAGGACCTGGTCACGCTTCTCCGGGCTGGCGGCGTTGATGTTGAAGAACTTCGCCTTCACGCCCTCGGCTTCGATGGCGGCCCGAATTTCCTCCACACGCGCCAATCCGGCTCTCCGGTCGAGATGAATGCCGAAGATATCGTAGCCCGCTCGGGCGAACTCCAGCGCGGCAGCCTCGCCGAACCCGCTGGACGCCCCCAGGATCAGAGCCGACTTCGCTCCGCTGTGACTCAATGAACCCTCCCCGGAAAGACTCGTGGTGCCCGCCCCGAACGTAGTTTCCGGGAGGGGACTTGTCACGATCGCCGCTCATGTCGACCTGCCCGACAGTCTGCCGGGCTCTACACGATGAACGCGGCCAGCACCGTGTACAGGGCGGCGGCAGCACCTGCCGCCATCATCGCGAGCGGAAGCTGCGTCGTCACGTGATCCATCAGGTCGCATCCGGTCGCCACCGACGAGAGGATCGTCGTGTCCGAGATCGGAGAGCACTGGTCGCCGAACACGCTGCCGCCGGTGACGGCCGCGAAACACAGTGTGAGGAACGCGGGTTCGGGGTGGACGGACCACGCGAGAGGCATGGCCACGGGGAAGAGCACCGCATAGGTGCCCCAGGAGGTCCCGGTCGAAAACGCCACGAACATGGTCACCAGAAGCAGTACGGCCGGAAGCGCCACGGGGCTTACCCACGGGCCGACGGTCTGCACCACGTAGTCGGCGGTCCCGAGGGAATCGGCCACCGACTTGAGGGTTACCGCCAGCGCCAGGACCAGGGCCCCGATCGTCACTCCCTTGCACCCGCCAATGAACCCGTCCATCACGTCGCGCAGCTTCATCCCGCGGGCCAGCGCGATCGCCATCCCGGCCAGGACCGCCAGGACGAAGGCCTCGGCGATCGGAAGTGAGGGAGACTCCCGGTTGCCCTGGATATAGAACGTGACCACGAACGGGATGACCGCTACGGCCAACAGCGTGCCGATCGGCCCGAAGAAGTCGATCAGGCTCGGCCGGTAGCCTTCGGGAAGCCGGACTACGGTGAGTTCCTCGGCCGCCATGGGCTCCGCGCCCTCCCGATCGAGTTCCCCCGTAGCGCGGGCGCGCGCCATGGCCGCTCGCATGTTCCGTGGCAGCCACGGCCACTTCTCCCAAGCCACGAGCAGCGTCAGGAGAACCGCGAATATCGCGTAGAAGTTGAAGGGCACCGCCTTGAAGAAGAACGCGATCGCCTCTTCCTGCGTCGCGATCACGGGCACTGTCCCGGCCACCAGGCCACCCACGTAGATCGGCCACACGTTGAACGGGATGATGGTGGCGGCGGGCGATGCCGTAG
>JBATJK010000190.1:0-36495 GCA_049668445.1 Gemmatimonadota bacterium | reverse complement strand
GGGTGGACCCCCTGGAGCGTTCTCTCCTTCTGCTGCTGGCGAGGGACAGGGACCTCCTGGAGGTTGCGGTGGAGACCGGACTCGAGGAGCGCCACTTTCGGGACGACGTGCTCAGGCGCATCTATCAGGCCCTCCTGGTGGCATCCGAGGGAGAACTGGAACTGTCGGACGATGCGGCTCTGCTGTGGACCGCTTTGAAGGACGACGATATCGAGGTAGTCCACGCGCGGGACGCGTTCGAGGAAACCGTTCGGCGCATCGTTCACAGGGCGAAGCTGGACCGGCTCAGCCAGATCGATCGGGAACTGGAGCTGGCCGAGGAAGACCAGGCGAAGAGCCTGTTGATAGAGAAGGAGAAGCTTGCGCGGGAACTCAGGGGCGCCGGCGTGCCCCTGAGCTTCATGCGGCGATATTCGAAGAAGGCCCGCGCCTGAGGGACGGGCCACACGACTTTCTGGAGACGGGGAGGATATGGAAGGAAATACGGTAGAAAGCCTTCTGCAACTGCAGGAGATCGACGCCCTGATCGGAGACAGGCGGCTGCGGTTGGCAGCCCTGAGAGCCGAATCCGAGCAGTTGGTCGCCGAGCTGGAAGGACTGGAAAAGGAAACGGTGGCCCTGAACGCTCGCCTCGAAGCGGCCGAGGCTGAACTGCGCCACGCCGAACGGACCGTCCAGGCCGGCAGGGCGACGCTCAAACGGTTGCAGGCTCGCGCGCAGGAGGTGCACAACATGCGTGAGCATACCGCTGCCCGAGCCGAAGTGGACGCAGCGAGGCAGAATCTGGAGATCGCGGAAGACGAACAGCTCGACGCGATGCAGGATCAGGAGACGGCGCGCGCGGCGCTGACCGAACTCGAGGGCGACATCGCGAGCCGGCAGCAGGAATACGGCGAGCGCCTGGCGGAGCTGGACGCCGAGCACCGGCGGCTGGAGGAAGAGATCGCCATCGAGCTGGATCGGCGGAGCAACCGGGCCCTTCGAATCGACGAGCGGGCTCGCAGTATGTACGACACGGTCAAGCGGGGAACGGCTGACAATCCGCTGGCTCCGCTCGTTGATGGCGTGTGCGGGCATTGCTACACCTCGATCCCACTCCAGACTCAGCAAGTGATCCGAGCGGGTCGAGTGCTCGTGGTTTGCGAGACGTGCGGCGTCATCCTCCACGTCGTGGATTGATCCCCCGCGAGCGGCACAACCTGACCGGTAGTCCCGGTTCGGGACCCGGGGGGGGCGATTGATGAGCGGTCACGGCACGGGGCCGCGCCGGTGGATCATGCCGCTTCCTCTGCGGGAGGACAGGGTGGCCGCCCTGGCCGAATCCGTGGGTCTCCCCGAGGACGTGTGCCGGGTCCTTCTGCGCCGTGGCATCGACTCGCCCGAGGATGCCCGCTCGTTCCTGCGGCCCCTTCTCACTTCGGTTCACTCACCCTTCGAGCTTCCGGATATGCAGGCGGCAGTGGAGCGCGTAGAGCGGGCTCTGGCTGGGGGCGAATCGATCCTGGTCCACGGCGACTACGACGCCGACGGGATGTCCGCGGCCGCATTGCTCACCCTCGGACTGCGCGAAATGGGCGGACGGGTCGAGCCGTTCGTGCCCCACAGAACGCGCGACGGCTACGATCTCTCCGACGCGGGGATCCGCAGGGCGACCCAGGTCGGCGCCTCGCTCATCGTGACGGTGGATTGCGGTGTGACGGCGGTGGAGGCGGTGTCGAAGGCGACTTCGATGGGCATCGACGTGGTCATCACCGATCACCACCGACCGGGCGGAGAGATCCCACGGGCGATCGCCGTCGTCGATCCGATGCTGCCGGGCAGTCGCTATCCGTTCCGCGACCTGGCGGGGGTCGGCGTCGCCTTCAAAGTCCTGTCGGCATTGTACGAGCGGGCGGGACTGGAGACTCCGAGACTGAACCAGCACCTCGACCTCGTCGCGCTGGGGACCGTGGCCGACCAGATGCCGCTGACCGGCGAGAATCGTGTCCTCGTGCGGGCCGGCCTGCGCGCGCTCGAACGCACCCGGAAAGCCGGACTTCGCTCGTTGCTGACGAGTGCCGGGCTGCAGGCTGACCATCGAATCGAGGCGGAGGACATCGGGTTTCGTGTCGCACCCCGTCTCAACTCGGTCGGCCGGATGGACGAGGCTGACGCCGGGCTGCGACTCCTCCTGGCTGCTGACGCCCGCGAGGCCGAGCGACTGGCCGATCACCTGGAGCGCCAGAACGCGGAGCGTCGGCTGACGGACTCGCGCGTGTACGAGGAAGCGAAGAAGCAAGCTCGATCCCGCGTGCGCGATGGCGATCAGGCCGTGGTCCTGTGGGGAGACGACTGGCACCCGGGGGTACTCGGCATCGTGGCTTCCCGCCTCGTCGAGAGTTACCACAGGCCCGCGATCGTCATCTCGTTTGACGGAGACGTGGGCCGAGGGTCCGGGCGATCGACCGGCGGATTCCACCTCTTCAATGCTCTACAGGAATGCGAGCCGCTGTTGGAGCGCTTCGGAGGACACCGGATGGCTGCGGGTTTCACGGTCCGGCGGGAACGCGTCGAAGAGCTGGCCGCGAGGCTACAGGAGATGGCTCGGCGCCATCTCGCGGATCGCGAGCCGGCTCACGAGCTGCAACTGGATCTCGAAGTCCCGGTCGAACGGCTGGGCGATGATCTGCTGCGGGGGCTGGGTCACCTGGCCCCGTTCGGGTCCGGGAATCCGACGCCGATCCTGATGGTGCGGGACGTGGCGCTCGATCGGCCGACACGCGTCGGCAGCGACGGTGGACACCTTCGCTTTCAGCTGGTAGCCGACCGGCAGCGGATTCCAGCGATCGCGTTCGGCATGGGCCGCAGGCTGGCGGAGGCTCGATCTTCCGAGAGGGCGGACGTGGCGCTCGAGATCGCAGAGAACAGTTGGAACGGCCGTCGGGAAGTGCAGGCTCGAGTTCTGGACTTCCGGCCCACCGAGACGTGAGCCTTCGGATTGTCGCGGGAGAATTCCGGGGGCGCCGTATCGAGGCTCCCCCGGGGCGCTCGACCCGCCCGACACGCGCGGAAGTCCGGGAGGCCTGGTTCAACGTACTGGGCGATCGAGTCGTCGGTGCCCGTGTTCTCGACCTTTTCGCCGGCTCTGGAGCCCTGGGATTCGAGGCCCTGTCCCGGGGCGCGGCGCACGTCCACTTCGTCGAGTCGAGCAATGCAGTCCTTGCGGTACTGAGGCGCAATATCGAGGCGCTCGGTGTGGCGTCCCGCACCGAGGTGTCCAGGGCTGATGCCCTGGCCCTTGTTTCGGCTCCCGGACGCGTCGCAGCGGGGTCGTGGGACCTGGTGCTCGCCGATCCACCGTACGATGGCGACGCGGCTTCTGAACTGGTATCCGCCTTCGGTCACGGTGCATTTGCGGGTATCCTGTGTGTGGAACACGCGGCGGGCGTAGATTTCCGGGTAGAGCCTGACTGGCAACGGCGCTACGGAGAAACCGCCCTCTCGATTTTTCTGGATCCGAGTGAAGGAGCCACCCATGGTTGACGAACGGATCGCCATCTACCCGGGGTCGTTCGATCCCCTGACCCTGGGGCATGATGACATCGTGCGGCGTTGCCTCAGGCTCGTGGATCGGGTCTTGATCGCGATTGCCGGCAGCGCTTCGCAAGCGAAGAGCCCGGCGTTCTCTCTCGATGAGCGCGTCGAGCTGACTCGCGAGGTCTACGCCGGTGAGCCGAGGGTGGAGGTCGTTCAGTTCGAGGGGCTGCTGGTCGATTTCGCCCGGCAGAGGGGCGCGCGTTTGATCGTGAGAGGGCTCAGGGCCGTCAGCGACTTCGAATACGAGTTTCAGATGGCCCTGATGAACCGATCCCTGTGGCCCGAGATCGAGGTGATCTTCATGGCGCCCGCCAGCAACTACACGTTTCTCAGCTCGTCACTCGTCCGGGAGGTCGCCCGGCTGGGAGGGGACGTATCGGGCTTCGTGCCGGCTCCAGTGCTCAGGGAGCTGGCGCGGGTCTACGGCGCAACGGTGTCGGGCGAGTGAGCTTCCTCGCCGGCTTGCGGGAGCGGGCGGCGCGGACGAACGCCCGGATCGGTTTTCCCGAGGCGACCGAGACGCGAACCGCCGATGCGATTCGGCGCCTGTTCGAGGAAGGCGCGGTTCGACCGGTTGTCGTGGAGTCGGTCGCGGACCTCGATGGTGGCCTTCAGGAGTGCGGGGTAGAGGTGCTCGATCCGTATGCACCTGGCCGGAGAGGGGAAGTGGCCGACCTGCTGCCGGAGATCAGCTCGGGCGGGCCGGTGGATACCTTGCGTTTCGCGGTCGCACAGATGCACAGGGGTCGGCTGGACGGGGTGGTCGCCGGGGCGAGAAGCTCTACTGCCGATGTGCTCCGGGCGGGGCTCAGGGTCGTCGGTACGGCCGAGGGAATTCGGACCGTCTCGAGTGCGTTCTACATGGTGCCGGCGGGCGGGTCGCCGGAAGACGTGCTCACCTTCACCGACGCCGCGGTCGTCCCCACTCCAACCTCCGAGCAGCTTGCCGAAATCGCCCAGGCCGCCTGTCGGGCGAGACGGCTTATCGTGGGCGACGAGCCGAGGGTCGCCTTCCTGTCGTATTCGACGCTCGGATCGGCGGACGGCGATTCGGTGCGAGCGGTGCGCGAGGCCTTGCGTGAGTTTCGGGAGCGCGAGCCGGATGTTATCTGTGACGGGGAACTTCAGGCGGATGCGGCGCTCGTGCCGGAGGTGGCGGCGAGAAAGGCCCCCGGCTCGAAGTTGGCCGGGCGAGCGAACGTGCTGGTCTTTCCCAACCTGGACGCCGGCAACATCGGCTACAAGCTCGTCCAGCGTCTGGCCGGGGCGCATGCCCTGGGACCTGTTCTGCAGGGGCTGGCGGGACCTCTGAACGACCTGTCGCGCGGAGCCTCGACAGAGGACATCGTGCACATGGCGTATATCACGGCGCTCATGGCGGAGGCGCCACGAACGCAGTAACGCGAATCACCCTGAGTGCAGAGGGCTGCAATGTTTTCGATCATCGAGATGAACGGGATTACGATCGTTGAGGTCGGCGGTGAGTTGATCGTGGGCAACCGCCAGGACCTGAAAGACACGGTGCTCGAGCGGTTGGAGTCGGGTGATCGGCGGTTCCTCATCGATTTCTCCAGCTCCAGCTACATCGATTCGAGTGGCCTGGGTGTGCTGGTGAGCCTGTCCAAGAAGATCCGTGAGTCCGGTGGAGCGCTGCGCCTCGCGGGGCTGAACGAAGATCTTCGGACCCTGTTCGAACTGACGAAGCTGGATACGCTTTTCCAGATCGCCGATACGCGCGCCAGGGCCATCGGCGAGTTCTAGGCGTGTCCGACTCTCCTGGTACCGCCCTCGTTTGCTCCAACCGCATCGAGGTGTCTGAGAGCCTGGTCCATGAACTCGAGCCGCTGGGTGCCTCGTGCCTGGTGGTCTCGGTACGAGCAGAATGGCCCGTCGACGCCCCGGGGATCGCCTTCATCGACCTGGCCGACGCCGGTCAGCCAGTACGCGACGTGCGGCTTGCCTACGGTCCACACACCGAACTCGTGGCCGTCGTGGACAACGAGTCCGTCGAGCACCTGATCCCGGCTCTGGCCGCAGGGTGCGGGGACTATCTCTTCTTTCCCATCAACCCCGACGAATTGGGCCTGAAGTGGCGGAAACACGTGGAGGGAGAGGGCGGAACACGCGCGAGGCGTCCCGGAGGCCTGGCGGGAAGCATTCAGCTAGAGTTCCCATCCAGGGTCGGATTCGTCCGCGAGGTCGTGGCTGAAGTGGTCGAGGCGTGTGAGCGACTGGCTTTCTCGGGATCTCGAGCGACGCTGAACCTGAGGGTGGCGGTGGGCGAGGCCCTATCCAACGCCATCCTGTACGGAAACCAGGAGGACCCGCAGAAACTCGTGAGGGTGGCGGCCGCGCTACGCCCGGGATCCGCGGAAGTCACGGTGACGGACGAGGGGCCGGGCTTCGACCCGCACGCGATCCTGGATCCGACGCGCCCCGAAAACAGGGAACGCAGCCACGGCCGGGGTCTCTTCCTTCTGCGGTCATTGACCGACGAAGTGCGCTTCAATGACCGTGGCAACTCCATCACTCTGACGCTTCGGGAATAGGGTCGTGGACGGCGAACGAGCCCCGACGGCCGGGCCCGAGGACGTGACGGAATCGAACGGGTCTCCCGACGATGGGGGACCTGCGAGTGCCCCGCACACGCTCACCAGCGACCGGCTGGAAGAGTATCTCGATTCGTTCCATCGGCTCACCGGGATCCGTTTCAGGCTGGTGATCGAGTCGGATTCAGCCGAGGCCCCGGCCCACGATTCCCTGGGTGACGTGCGCGGGATCGAGTTCACCGAGTCCTCGTGGCTGGTCATGCCATCCCTGCGCATGAGGCTGGCGGTGGCGGCGGCGTCAGGGGAAGAGGAGGGGCGCCTCGTGGCGCTGCTGCGGGAGTCCGCGAGCCGCCTGGTGGCCTCGGAGAGGGAAGCGCGCTTTTTCTCTGGCGAGCTCGCGGATCGATACGAAGAAATCGATCTACTGACATCGGTGGGCGAGATTCTCGGGTCGGTCGTCCACCTGGAACGAGCGGTGAGCCGATTGCTGGACCGGCTGGCCGAAGTCCTCGACGCTGACTGTGCCGCGGTCTGGGTTCCGGATGAGAGCGAGTCCCTCCGCCGGCTGGCGGCGGGCGGGGCCGCGGCGCCCGAGCTTACGTCGGATCCCGAGGCGGGGGCCCGGGCGTGGATCGACAGGGCCATGCGGATGCACCTGCCCCAGATTCGACCGCGGCGCGGCCTCGCGCACGATGAAGGAGATCGCACCCTCCTGGCCGTACCGCTGAAACACTCGGTGCTGCACGGGACGACTCTGCCCGTCGGGGTGCTCGCCGCCCGGGGACGGGAAGCCAGGGACACCTTTTCCCAGGCCGACGTCAATGTGGCGGCGACCGTGGCGGCCCACCTCGCCGCCGCGATCGAGAATGACCGGCTGACGCGTGATAGTCTGGTCCAGGAGCGTATGCTCGTCGAGATGGAGCTTGCGCACCACCTGCAGATGAAGCTCCTGCCCGATCTCGGTGACTTTGACGGTGTGGCTGACGTGGCGGGTCGCTGCGAGCCGGCCGAATCGGTGGGTGGCGACTTCTATCACCTGTTCAGGCTTCCGGGTAATCGTCTCGGCGTGATGCTGGGCGACGTCAGCTCCCACGGATATTCCGCCGGCCTCATCATGGCGCTGACCATGAGCGCGGCTTCGATCACCGTTCGCGAGCGAGAGGAGCCCTCCGAGGTCCTGCGGGGAATTCACCACGAACTGGTCCGGAAGCTCGAGTCCACCGAGATGTACATGACCCTGTGCTACGCGGTCCTCGACCCGGGGGCGGGCAAGATCCGCTATGCCAACGCGGGTCATCCGCACGCGTTCCTCGTCAGCGCCACCGAGGTTCAACGCCTCGACGCCTTGAATCCGCCTCTCGGAATCGCCGAATTCGATGCCTATTCCCAGAAGGAAATCGAGTGGACTCAGGGCCAGGACATGCTCCTCATGTTCACGGACGGAATCAGCGAGTGCCTGGAGAGCGATCGAATGTGGTCGGACGAGAGCCTTACACGAATGGCCATGGAGCAGTCCGGCGCCAGCGCCCAGGAAGTCCTGGATCGTGTGTTCGAGCTCGCCGAGGCCCCGGGCGGCGTCGCGGCGGATGATCGAACGGCGCTGGTGGTCAAGTAGGCAATGGTGCGGGCCAAACGATCCCTCAGTCAGAACTTCCTGATCGATCAGAATATCCGACGGAAGATCGTCGCGGAGCTCGGAGCGGGACCCGACGATGCGGTTCTGGAGGTTGGACCGGGACACGGCGAACTGTCGGATTTGATCGTAGGCCAGGTCGATACGCTCGTGCTGGTGGAGAAGGACGACGATCTGGCCGCGGAGCTGGCGGCCCGGTTCCCGGACAGGGAAGATGTTCGCGTGGTGCACGGGGACGCTCTGGAGGTCGACCTGGCAGCCCTGCTTCCTGGAGATCGCCCGGGGCTCCTGATCTCGAACCTGCCCTACGGGATCACATCGCCGCTCATCTTTCGATTCCTCGATATGCGCCCGCTGCCCCGGAGGATGGTTCTTCTCGTCCAGAAGGAGGTGGCAGAGCGTATTGCGGCCACGGAGGGGAACAAGGTGTACGGGGCGCTCACGGTGGGCGTGCAGGCCCGAGCCGAAGTGCGGGTAGCCTTTCGGGTGGGGCGCCTCGCGTTCCGTCCGGTGCCGGCCGTCGATTCTGCGCTGATCGTGATCGAGCCCCGCGCCGATTCGGCGGACGACGAAATGCTGCGTGCCCTCCGCGTCCTCACGCGCGTCGCCTTCTCCCGACGCCGCAAGCAACTGGGACGGATTCTTCGGTCCGCGCCGGAGTACACCCTTTCGGCGGAGGATGTCGACCGCGTGCTGGAGGGCTGCGGGCTTTCTCCCCAGGCCCGGCCGGAGACCCTGACCCCCGACCAGTTCATCGAGCTCGCGGGCCGTCTCATGGAGGCCCCGCGGGAGGCCTCAGACGCATCCCCTCCGACGAGTTGAGAACGGTCGCCCGGTTTCGTATCTTCTTGTGCTACCTTTCACAAGCGAGACTATGGCACGCAAGATTTCGGACTCGACCGTGCGCCGCCTGTCGCGTTACCTGCGACGGCTTCGCACGCTGGACCGCCAGGAGTTGAAGGTGGTGTCCAGCCGTGAACTCGCTGAGTCAACCGGTACGACTGCGGCGCAAGTGCGGAAGGACCTCAGTCACTTTGGCTCGTTCGGAAAAAGAGGCCAGGGTTACGCGGTGACCGATCTCCGGGTGCAGCTGGAGGAGATCCTCGGCCTGACGCGGCGCTGGAGGGTCGCGGTGCTGGGGGTCGGGAGGATCGGCTCCGCTCTTCTGGGCTACGGCTTCTTCACTCAGCGAGGGTTCGACGTCGTGGCCGCCTTCGATACAGACCGGTCGTTGGTCGGGCGAGACCTGGCGGGTGTCACCGTCCAACCGTTGAAAGAGCTGGAGCAGACCTTCGTCGATCAGGAGATTTCGATCGCGATCATCGCCACGCCCGTCGAGGCGGCGCAGAAGGCGGCGGATCGAGCGGTGCGGGCAGGTGCGCGAGCCATCCTCAACTTCGCCCCGATCAAGCTTCGTATGCCCCCAGGAGTAGCGGTGAGGGAAATGGATGTGACCCTGGAGCTCGAAGGTCTGTGTTACTTGGTCACGGAGGCTGGCGCCGCGACGGATGCAAAGGAATGATAGCCGTCCACAGCGAGATCGGTCGCCTGAGGTCGGTGATCTGTCATACCCCCGGGCCGGAACTCGCCGTCGTGACACCGGCCAACCGCGCGGACTACCTGTTCGACGACATCCTGGACTTGCAGTTCGCTCGGCGAGAGCACAGCCAGTTCACGGCCATCCTGTCCCGGTTCGCGAAGGTCCACGAACTGTCTGATCTGCTCGCGGACGTCCTCGGGGAGCCCGAGGCTCGCGAGTACCTGTTCGAGAACATGGACGCTACCCTGGGCCTGCGCGCGGCGGGCGCCGCTCCCGAGGAAATCACCCGCCTTCTGATCGAGGGCGAGGTCAGCTCCGGCGGCGCTCTCGCGGACCTGGTCAACGAGGCCGGCTATACCCTTCCGCCTCTTCCCAACCTGTTCTTCACTCGCGACTCGGCCGCCGTGATCGGTGATCGGGTGATGGTGGCGTCGATGAAGCACGAGGTGCGCTGGAGCGAGGAGATCGTGGCGTGGACTTTGTTCCGGGCGCACCCGGAGCTCAAAAACGCGGGCATTCTTTTCGACGGTGCGCACGAGCGACGGCTCAACGTGCGAGTGGAGGGCGGGGACGTTCACGTGCTCCGGCGCGACTTGCTGGCGGTCGGAATGTCGGAGCGAACGACGGCCGCGGGCATTGACGCCCTGGCCGAGGAGGTGTTCCGCACCACCGAGATCACGGATCTGGTCGTGGTTCTTCTGCCGGCTCACCGAGCGGCCATCCACCTCGACATGATCTTTACGATGCTGGACCGGGAAGTGTGCTGCGTCTTTCCGCCGTATTTCATCGGGCCGACCCGCCTTCCAGTGCTGCGGATTCGGAAGGGCGCCGCCGGAGTCCAGGAAGCGTCCAGCCTGTTCGGCGCGCTGGAGGATCTCGGACTCCCGCTCACGCCCATCCCCTGCGGAGGCGAGCGTCGGACGATGCAGGAGCGCGAGCAGTGGGCCAGCGGGTGCAATTTTTTTGCGGTCGGCCCCGGACAGGTGCTCGCGTACGATCGGAATGAGCACACCCTGCAGGCTCTGCAGGACGAAGGGGGTCTGAGGGTCATTCGAGGCGCTGACTTCCTGTCGGGTGAAGTGGAGCTCGGTTCGGACGAGAGGTTCGTGATCGGGTTCGAGGGATCAGAACTCGTGCGCGGAGGCGGTGGGCCTCGCTGCATGACCATGCCCGTCCTGAGAGACGAGCCGTGAGCCCGGAGGGGCTCCGTTTCGCGGCCCACACGCCACTGGTGCAAAGGGCCCTCGAGACCGTGAGTCGCAAGCCGATGGACACGCCCGACCTCGCCAGGGAGGTTTTCGGCCTCATGCAAGCCCCGCCCGGGCTGGCCTCACGCCTGGTGTTCGACCTGCTGGGCGAGGACAGCCGCTTTTCGGTGGATGCGCAGGGAGTGTGGAGACTGGTCGAGCGGCCCGTCCTCGCGGACCGGATCCGGCTGTCGGATACGAGGTTCGCGGTCGTGGACGTCGAGACCACCGGAAGTTCCGTGACCAAGGGTGCGAGAATCGTGGAGTTCGCGGCCGTGTTCGTCGAAGGCGGAAACATCCGGGGCGAATACACCACGCTCGTGAATCCGGAGGCATGGATCCCGGGCTGGATCACGAGGTTGACCGGCATCGAGCCGCAAATGGTCGAAAACGCGCCTCGATTCAGGGACATTGCGGCGCGCGTGCGGGAGGCGCTGGAAGGCCGGGTGTTCGTGGCCCACAACGTGGGGTTCGATTGGAGGTTCGTGGCCGAAGAGCTTCGAATGGCCAATTCAATCCTACCAGAGGGGCCCAGGCTGTGCACCGTTCGCATGGCCCGCCGTGTCCTTCCCGGACTCCGGCGGCGGGGATTGGACTCCCTGTCGCGATACTACGAGGTGGACATCGTCAATCGGCATCGCGCCGGCGATGACGCCCGGGCCACTGCCGTGATCCTTCTCCGCATGCTCGAAGCTGCCGACCGCCAGGGCATCGTCTACTGGGACCAACTCGAGGACTGGATCGCGGGACGGGCCACCATCCTGCCTCCCCCCGCGGCTTCCGAGGAGGAGTTGAGTGCCTGACCTTCCGATGCTGGAGGGCCATAGGGCCAGGGTGAGACCGGTCGACGCCGGAAGCCTGTGGCTGGACGGCGGGGCCATGTTCGGCGTAGTTCCGAAGCCCCTGTGGACCCGTCGTGCTCCCGCCGATGACCGGAACCGGATTCCGCTGGCCATGCGCTGCCTGCTGGTGGAGACGGACGGAGCGAAGGTTCTCATCGATACGGGCCTGGGCAACAAGGAGAGCGATAAGTTCAAGTCGATCTACGGCGTGTCCAACGAGGGGAGCCCGACACGCCTGGAATCGTCCCTGGCGGCGCTCGGCGTGGAGCCTGCGGACATCGATGTGGTGGCGACCACCCACCTGCATTTTGACCACGCGGGAGGTGGCACCTCGAGGGATGCGGAAGGATCGGTGCGGCCGGCGTTCCCCGACGCCCGCTATGTCGTCAGTCGAGGCGAGTACGAGTTCGCGCGTCTCGACAACGAGCGGGTCCGGGCCAGCTACATGGCGGCGAACTTCGAGCCACTGGCGGAAGCGGGTTGCCTCGAGCTGGTCGAGGCCGGCGCGGAGATCGTCCCCGGCATCCGCATGGAGCACACGCCCGGGCACACGCCGCACCACCAGTCGATTCGGGTCGACCTCGGCGACGAACAACTCCTTTTCCTGGCGGATCTCGTCCCGACGACGGCGCACCTTTCGCTGCCGTGGATCATGGGGTACGACGTCGAGCCGTTGGTGACGCTGGAAAGCAAGAGAGCGCTCCTCACCCGTGCGGCGAACGAGGGCTGGTGGCTGGCCTTCGAGCACGACCCGTTCGTGGCGTGGGGCCGCGCCGTAGAGCGGCCGGGAGGTGCGGCGGGCTGCTTGCTGACGGACGTTCGTCAACACCCCATGGTCCCGGAGGCCGTTCGGGGCGAGGTGATCGACTATATCCGAGGCTGAAGTCTGCGTGCCCGCGAACGGCGGGCGGTACAACCGGGAGGAGACAGGATGAGGCAAATCGCGATCGCGATGCTGGTGGTGGGGATGCTCTTCGGTGGTTTCGCGAAGCCAATGCAGGCACAGAGCGCGGAAGACGAGGTTCAGGCGGTGGTGGATGCCCTGTTCGACGCGATGCGGGCAGCGGACTCCGCGGCTGTGCGGGAGCTGTTTCACCCGGAGATGGATAAGATGGCGACTTCAGGTGTCCGGGACGGAGTGGCGGACGTCGGATTCGGGGCTGTCGCCCGGTTCGTGGAGGCAGTCGGTGGAGCTGAGCCCGGCGCTCTTGACGAGAAGATCGGTCCCGCCGAGATCCGAATTGATGACAATCTCGCAACGGTGTTTACCCCCTTTTCCTTCTACTTCAACGGCAACCTGTCGCATTGCGGCGTAAACGTGTTCCTGATCGCCAGGGTGGGCGAAGACTGGCGAATCGTGGGACTGGCGGACACGCGGCGACGGCAGGGGTGCGAGGAGTGGCTGAAATGAGCGACATGGAGCGGACGGCGGTGATCGTCGGTGCCGCCAGGCTTCCGACGGGGAGATTCCTCGGCGGACTTTCGCCCCTCAAGGCCCCTGAACTGGGAGCACGGGCGATCGCTGGAGTGGTTGAGCGATCCGGCGTGGCGCCAGCCGACATCCAGGACGTCATCATGGGCAATGTGGTGCAGGCTGGGGTGGGACAGGCCCCGGCCCGCCAGGCGGCCATCGGCGCGGGACTCCCCGCGGAGATCCCGGCGATGACGATCAACAAGGTCTGTGGATCGGGTCTGAAGGCCGTGATGCTGTCGGCGCAGGCCATTCGCGCGGGCGACCTGCAGGTCGCCGTTGCCGGAGGCATGGAGTCGATGTCCAACGCGCCCTACCTGGTGCAGGGCTATCGAGGCGGCGTGAAGTTCGGTGACCGATCCATGGTCGACGCCCTGATTCATGACGGCCTGTGGTGTTCCTTCGGTCGCTGCCACATGGGTGGCCACGCCGAGTACACCGCGTGGAAGGCGGACGTCAGTCGGGAGGACCAGGACCAGTTCGCGTACGAGAGCCACATGAAGGCGGTGGCGGCCATCGACGCTGGAGAGTTTTCAGCTGAGATCATTCCGGTGGAAATCGCGGGTCGGAAGGGAACCACCGTCGTGGATACGGACGAGCCGCCGCGGCGGGACACCACGGTCGAAGCTCTCGCCAAGCTGCGGCCGGCCTTCTCAGGTGACGCGCCGCCGGAGGTCGAACAGCACTCGGTCACGGCTGGAAACGCTCCGGGGCTGAACGATGGTGCGGCCGCTACTGTCGTCACTTCAGAGGCTTACGCGAGGACCAACGGGCTGGACATCCTCGGCCGTGTCACGGCATATTCGGTCGGTGCCACGGCCCCGCAGGAGCTGTTCTTCGCTCCGGTGGATGCGGTGCAGCGCCTGATGGCCCTGGAGGGCACGTCGATCGACGATTATGGGCTGATCGAAGCGAACGAGGCGTTCGCCGTACAGGCCATAGCCGACGCCCGCCTGCTGGGGATGGACATGGAGCGGGTCAACGTGCGCGGAGGCGCAATCGCCCTGGGGCACCCGATCGGTGCGTCCGGCGCCAGGATACTGACGACTCTCCTGTACGCCATGCGTGACAGGGATGTGGACAAGGGCCTCGCCACCCTCTGCCTCGGAGGCGGGAACGCGGTGGCCCTCAGCGTGGAGAGAGTATGAGTCGAGAGGCAGCACGTTCCGTCAATCCGGCGCTGGCCGGCGCAGGCAGCCGCGCTCCAGGGGTCATCCTCGGCGTGCTCGGCTTTGCCGCGCTGACGGCCCTCGGAGCGCGCCTGAGCGTGGCGCTACCTGGCATGGTCGTGCCCATGACTCTGCAGCCGGTGGCCGTGTTGCTGGCGGGGGCGGTCCTTGGGTCCCGGGCCGGAGCCGCCAGCCAGGTCGCGTACCTTGCAGCGGGTGCCATCGGTCTTCCGGTTTTCGCCGCGGGTGGCGGTGCGGCTTACCTGCTCGGACCCACCGGCGGGTACCTGCTCGCCTTTCCGGTGGCTGCGTGGATCGCCGGACTGGCCGGTAAGCGATCGGGGAGCTGGTTCAGGGCTGCGGCGTGGCTGGGCGTGGCTCTGATCGTGATTCACGCGGGCGGACTCGCGTGGCTCTCCATCCTGAGCGGCGAATCGCTGTTCTCGGCCAGCGCCGTTCGCCCTTTCATCCTGGGCGACGCTCTTAAGATTCTTCTGGTCCTGGCGATCGTTCGCTGGGGCCCGGGCGCGTTGCGCAAGCCGACTTCTTAGCGGGCGTGGGGCGGGGGACGGTCGGCGGGCAGCTGGAACCGGCTGATAGCGAGCCGATAGGGCGAGGCTGGGGTTGGGGGTGGCGGTTGGTTCTGTACGTGACCCTGCTCCTGCTGGCGATCCTGATCCTCCAGGGAGCAGTGGCCGCGGTGGATCCTGCGGCTCTCCGCGAGTTGACCGTGTGGGGAGCCGGTGCGGCGTGCGCCGCCGCCTTGCTCGCCACGTGGGTCATGATGTCCGCCGTGGAGTCGAGACCGCCCGCCTCAGTCGGCCTCGTGGTGAGTGCACGGGCCGCGCGTGACGGGGCCACCGGCTTCCTCTTCGGATTCGCTCTGATGTCCGCGGTTCCCCTGGGCATGGCCGCTGCGGGCTGGCTGCAGCTTTCCGGCCGCGCCCCGGGAACCGCGACGGCCCTGGGGTCCACGCTGTATGTGACCGTGTTGCTGGTTCTTGCGGCGTTGTTCGAGGAGGTTGCGGTTCGCGGCTACGCGTTCCAGGTGCTCGCTCGAGCACGGGGTCCGGCCGTCGCGATCGTATCCACGTCGCTGGTTTTTGCGGGCCTCCATGCGGCGAATCCAGGGGTGGGCTGGGCGGCCATCGGGAATACTCTTCTGGCCGGGATCTTGCTCGGAATCCTGTACTGGAGGACGCTGAGTCTCTGGTGGGTCACCGGGACTCACTTCGCCTGGAACTGGACGATGGGAGTCGCGGTGGGTCTGCCGGTCAGCGGACTGGATGTCGGGGCTCCGGTGGTCGGAGTGACAACGGGAGGTCCGAGTATCCTGACCGGCGGCGATTACGGCCCGGAGGCAGGTCTGCTGCTGACTATGGCCACGCTCTGTGGGATCGTCTGGGCCGTTCGGGCTCCTCGCCTGTCGCGTGACCCGGCGGTGCTGGCCCTGGGGCCGATGATCGAGACGACGACTGACGGGTGGAACGAGAGGTCCGGTCTTCACTGAATTCGGGTCGGCGGCGACCCGAATCGGAGGGTGCATGAACGCGAGTCAAGTGGATGTCGTGGGTGTGGTGGGCGCGGGCACGATGGGCAATGGAATTGCGCATGTCTTCGCTCTTGCCGGGATCGACGTCATCCTGGTGGATGCGGAGTCCGAAGCCCTGGACCGGGCCCGGTCGAAGATCGAGAAGAACCTCAGCAGGCAACTGTCCAAGAACCGCATAGACGCCGCAGAGGCGAGAGCGGCGCTGGAGCGTGTCCGTACCGAAACCGAGCTGGAGACGCTGGCTTCCGCACCGCTCGTCGTGGAGGCCGTTCCGGAGAATCGCGATCTGAAGCTTGAGATCTTCGGTCGCCTGGATGAGCTGTGCAGCCAGGAGGCGATTCTCGCCTCCAATACCAGTTCGATTTCGATTACCGAAGTCGCCGGATCGGTGAGCCGGCCGCAGCGCTTCATCGGGATGCACTTCATGAATCCGGTTCCGATGATGCAACTCGTGGAAGTGATCCGGGGGCTGGAGACCGACGACGAGACGACCGAACTCACCCTGTCCCTGTGTCATCGCGTGGGGAAGACTCCGGTCGAGGTCAATGACTTTCCGGGCTTCGTCTCCAATCGGATTCTGATGCCGATGATCAACGAGGCCGTGTACTGCCTGATGGAGGGGGTGGCACAGCCCGAGGCGATCGATACGGTGATGAAGCTCGGCATGAACCACCCGATGGGGCCGCTCGCCCTGGCGGACCTGATCGGCCTGGACACGTGCCTGTTCATCATGCAGGTCCTCCACCGGGACCTGGGTGACGGGAAGTACCGGCCGTGTCCGCTCCTTTCCAAGTACGTGGCCGCCGGCCGCCTCGGCCGAAAGACCGGCAGGGGCTTCTACGACTACAGTGATGCGTAGATCTCTCGCCGGAGCCCACCTGTCGCCTGAGCAGCGAGAAATCCTGCTGATGGCCAGGAAGTATGCGCGCAGGGAGTTGCGCCCGGGAGCCGAGGAGCGCGACGCGAACGAGGATTCCTTTGACCTGGGCCCGATCCGGCAGCTGGGCGAGCTGGGCTTTCTCGGCATGCTGATCCCGGAGGAATACGAAGGCCTCGGCCTCGACATGCTGACGTACCTGTACGTGCTGGAGGAGATCGCGTGGGGGGATGCGGCGGTCGCCGTATCCATGAGCGTCCACAATTCTCTTCCCACTCAGACCTTGTTGCGTCACGGCTCCAGCGAACAGAAGGAGCGGTGGCTGAAGCCGATGGCGCGCGGCGAGGTGCTCGGGGCGTTCTCGCTAACCGAGGCGGACGCCGGGAGCGACGCGGGCGCCATCAAGGCACAGGCCACGCGGGACGGGGTCGGATGGAGACTGAACGGTTCCAAGATGTGGGTGACCAACGGTGCCTCCGCCGACGTCGTACTGATGATGGTCCGCACCGACGATCCCGAGGATCGGAAGGGATCCAGGGGCATCGGGGCCTTCCTCGTGCCGACGGAGGTCGACGGATACATTCCGGGTAAGAAGGAACGAAAAATGGGCCTGCGCGGGTCGGAGACGGTCTCCGTTACGCTGCAGGACCTGTACCTGGGGCCCGAGTATCTCATTGGAGAGCCGGGGCTCGGGTTCCGGTACGCCCTCGAGGCGCTCGAGGGGGGCCGGTTGGGCATCGCGGCGCAGGCGATCGGTATCGCCGAGGCCGCCCTCGACTACGCCAGGGATTATGCCGAGGAACGAGTCCAGTTCGGACGCCCGGTTTCCGAGTTCCAGGGCATACAGTTCAAGCTGGCCGACATGGCGACCCGCGTCGAGGCTGCGCGTGGGCTCCTGTACCGGGCTGCCCTGGCGTATGATGCTGACGAGCCACGCAAGCGGAAACTCTCGAGCATGGCGAAGCTGAACGCCAGTGAGACCGCGACCTGGGTGACCCGGCAGGCGGTCCAGATCTTCGGAGGCTACGGGTACAGCCGGGAGTATCCTGTCGAGAGACTGTTTCGTGACGCCAAGGTGACGGAGATTTACGAGGGGACCAGCGAGATTCACCGCATCATCATAGCGCGGGAACTTTACCTGGAGAGAGGAAACGACCAGTGAGCACCGAAACCAGCTACGCGGACAAGGTCGCGGAGGCCGTGGAGGGCCGGAGTGAGATGTTCGATCTCATGTCCCGGCACGACCACGAGCAGGTGGTCTTTACGTATGACCCGTCCAGCGGATACAGGGGCATCATCGCCATACACAATACGGCTCTCGGACCGGCCCTCGGCGGTACCCGGTTCTGGAACTACGACTCCGACTACGACGCCCTCATCGACGTGCTGCGCCTGTCGCGCGGCATGACGTACAAGGCCGCGGTAGCCGGCTTGAACCTGGGTGGCGGCAAGGCTGTCATCATCGGAGACAACCGGACCTCACAGCGCGAGATGGTCATGCGTGCGCATGGCAGGGCCGTCGAGTCGCTCGCCGGGCGCTACTACACTGCCGAGGACGTCGGCACTTCCGTGGCGGACATGGACTACATCCACATGGAGACGGAACACGTGGTCGGCATGGCCGGGAAGTCAGGCGATCCGTCGCCGGTCACGGCCTACGGCACCTACAGGGGGATCAAGGCGTGCTCGCTGAAGAGTTTCGGCACCGATGACCTCGCGGGTCGGTCCGTCGTCATCCAGGGCGCGGGTCACGTGGGGTACTTCCTGGCCGAGGACCTCCGGGCCGAGGGAGCGAAGGTATTCGTGGCGGACATCGACGGTGACCGCGTGCAGCGCTGCGTGGATGAGCTGGAGTGCGAGGCGGTCGGAGTGGACGACGTGTACGACGTCGATGCCGACGTGTTCGCGCCCTGCGCTCTCGGGGCCATTCTGAACGACGAGACGATCCCGAGGCTCAAGGTGAAGATCGTGGCCGGCGCCGCGAACAACCAGCTGGCGAAGTCGCGCCACGCCGCCATGCTGGAGGAGCGGGACGTACTGTACGCTCCGGACTACGTCATCAACGCGGGCGGGTTGATCAACGTCTACTCCGAGCTGGCGGGCTGGACTCTCGAGCGCTCCAAGCGTAAGGCCGGGGAGATCTACTCGACGCTGCTGGCGATCTTCGAACTGGCCGCTGCCGATGGCATCACGAGCGCCGAAGCCGCGGACGAGGTGGCGATGCGCCGGGTACATGCCGTGACGCAGTTGCACCGGACCTACGTGTGAGTGAGATGACAGATCACTCGATCCGTTCGGGGGAGACGGACGTCGCTCCCTCCTGCGATCACCTCGAGGTCGTCGATCCGGCGATCTTCGCGGCGATCAAGGCGGAAGCAGCCAGGCAGCACGAGGGCCTCGAGCTCATCGCGAGCGAGAATTTCGTCTCCGGTGCGGTGCTGGAGGCCATGGGTTCCGTCCTGACGAACAAGTATGCCGAGGGCTACCCCGGGAAGCGCTACTACGGTGGCTGCGACCAGGTAGACGTCGTGGAGGACCTGGCCCGCGAACGGGCGAAGGTGCTGTTCGGAGCGGAGCACGCCAACGTGCAGCCCCACAGCGGGGCCCAGGCCAACATGGCAGCGTACTTCGCGTTCCTGCAGCCTGGGGACAAGCTGCTGGGGATGGATCTGTCGCATGGCGGTCACCTGACGCACGGCTCACCCGTCAACTTCAGCGGGCGTCTGTATGATTTCGTTCCGTACGGCGTTCGGGAGCAGGACGGGCGGATCGACATGGACGCGCTCGCGGAGATGGCCCGCCGCGAGCGTCCGTCGATGATCGTGGCGGGTGCCAGTGCCTACCCCAGGACACTGCTGTTCGAGGAATTCGCCGAAATCGCACGGGATGTCGGTGCCATGCTGCTCGTCGACATGGCGCACATCGCGGGCCTGGTGGCGGCAGGCGTCCATCCGTCGCCCGTTCCGTGGGCTGACATCGTGACCACGACCACGCACAAGACGCTGCGCGGACCGCGCGGCGGGTTGATCCTGTGCAAGGAGCAGCACGCCAGGGCGATCGACAAGTCGGTGTTCCCGGGTATGCAGGGTGGTCCGCTGGAGCACGTCATCGCCGCCAAGGCGGTGGCCCTTTTGGAGGCCCAGTCTCCCGCGTTTGTCCGCTATGCCGGGAGGGTCGTGGAGAACGCCAGGGCGCTGGCGGATGGGTTGATGGAGTGCGGATGGAAGCTCGTCTCGGACGGGACGGACACGCACCTTCTGCTGATCGATTTGCGTGAGACCGAACTCTCAGGCAAGGACGCGGAGGAGTACCTGGGCCGGGCGGACATCACCGTGAACAAGAACACGGTTCCGGGCGAAACCCGCTCGCCGTTCGTCACCTCGGGTATTCGGATCGGCACGCCGGCCCTCACGACCAGGGGGATGGACCTCGGGGACATGCGTGACATCGCTCACCTGATCGACAGGGCCCTGCGATCCGGCGGCGACGAGCGGACACTCGAGTCGATTCGTCAAGAGGTCATGGAGCGGGCGCGGCAGTTCCCGCTGGTCGCCGACCCGGAGACAGGAGCGACGGAAGTCGCGTGAGTCGGATCTGCATCGGTCCGCTTCTCCAGGCGGCGCCTTGAGTTCAGTCGAAGGAATCCGCGTTGCAGCGGGTTCCTCGGAGGCGGAGTTCAGGGTCAAAGGTTCCCGATTCATCGCCATCGCGCGCCCGGCAAATGACCTGGCACAGGCCGCCGCGTACCGGGACAGCGAGCGCAGGCGCTTGCACGACGCCACACACCACGTCTACGCGGCACTTCTGCGCACCGGCGACCAGCGCTTCGATGATGACGGCGAACCCTCGGGTACGGCGGGCCGGCCGACACTGGCGGCGATCGAGAGGGCGGGGCTGCTGGATGTGGCGGTGGTCGTCACCCGGTACTACGGCGGCACGAAGCTGGGCACGGGTGGCCTGGGTCGAGCATACGGCTCTGCGGCGGAGCTGGCCCTGGAGCGGACCTCCGTCAGGACGGTGGTTTCCGGGCGGAGAGTCGTGCTTACCTACACCTATGCCGATACCGGCGCGGTGACGCGCCTCGTGGAGTCGACCGGTGCCCGGCGGCTGGAGGAGCGATACGGGGACCAGGTGGAACTCGAAGTGGCTCTGCCGGCGTCGCGCGTCGCGCATCTGCGGGCCGAGATTGCCGAGGCGACGGCGGGACGGGTCGGGCTGGCGGAGCTGCCGGGCGAAATGTTGCTTCCCTTCGACACTTGACGCCATTTTCAGCAAATTTCTACATTCACGTCCGATGCGGACGGGGCGAAAGTCCCATCCCACGCCGATCCGGGAAGAGAAGGGACGGAGCAGGTCGATGGAAGTACCGGCGCTACACGAGACGCTGGGCAAGTTGCAGAGGCGCAATCCTCGGTTCGCCGCGGAAGCGTACCTGTTCGTGCTGGGGGGTCTTCATCACAGACTCACCGAGCTCGACTGCCCCCGGCACATCTCGGGAGAAGAGTTGGCCGGTGCCGTGCGCGACCTTGCCATCGCGCGGTTCGGGCTACTGGCTCGTGTCGTGTTGGAGCACTGGGGCGTACACTCCACGGAAGATATCGGTGAGATCGTCTTCCTTCTGGTGGACCACGGAGTGCTGACGAAGGAGGATACGGATCGGCGCGAGGACTTCGCCGATGTCTTCTCTTTTGAGGAAGTGTTTGAGTCGGAGTATCCCTGGGGAGCGCCCGGGCGGTAGCGCATCCCCTCTCGTGACTCGTCCGGCGGTTTCGGGCGTGTTCGACTACCATTCCTGTTGCACGTGCTGCCTGCCCGGCTGACTGGGGAGAGGGGTGAGACGTGGAGAATGCCACACGGTTTCCGAAGTGCTTGAGGTGCGATGGCGGACAGCTTCTTCCGCTATCGGATTACGGTCGGGATGGGGCTCCGATCCGGTTCAAGGCCTGGGTGTGCTCGAACCCTGAGTGCGGCTACAACATCCGGATCGACAATGGCGAGATCAGCTTCGGACGGAGCATCAGCCAGTCCCAGAAGTAAGGACGGGGTTCGATGCCTGACGAACATCGGACAGCCGTGAGCAGCGGCTGGGAAGCCTGGGCCTCGGGAGCCGAGACGGTCTGGCTCCCGACAGCCGATGAGATGAGCAATCTCGACCGGGTGGCAGTGGCCTGCGGAGCCACGACGGAGCGGACCCTGATCGAGGCGGCCGGACGCGAGGTTGCTCGCAGGATCCAGGTGCATTGGCCTGAGGGCCCGGTCGTGGCGGTCGTGGGTCGCGGTCACAACGGAGCGGACGCCCTCGTAGCTCTCCGAACCCTGCGCGCATGGGGCCGTGACGTCCGCGCGATCCTGGCAGGCCCGACCCCTCCCGATCCGGACGTTCTCATCGGCTGGGACATTTCTCTGGAGGCATCCGAGTCGCTGGCCGACGCTTGTGCCGGCGCGTCGGTCATCCTCGATGGCATCCTGGGAACGGGGGTGACGGGAGCGCCGCGGGAACCGCAGGCATCCCTGATCGCGCATCTCAATCGCATGGCTGTTCCGATTGCGGCGGTCGACGGCCCCAGTGGCGCGAATTTCTCCACGGGCGCGGTCGCGGGGGCATGCGTCAGGGCGACACTGACCGTGAGCCTCGGGTGGCCCAACATCGGCCTGTTGCGGCACCCGGCCCGCGAGTATTGCGGCCGAATCGAGTGCGTCGAGATCGGTTTTCCGCCACCCTCGTCACCGATGGGTGCGCGGGCGATTACCGGCCGGTGGATAGCGCGCACCCTGATCGCCAGGGCGCCGAATGCTCACAAGGGCAGGGCGGGATACCTGGTCCTCGTCGCCGGTCAATCAGGAATGGCCGGAGCCGCGGTTCTCGGTGCGCGAGCGGCTCTGCGCGGAGGGGTGGGCATCCTGAAGGTCGTGGGCGATCCCGCCAACCGGGAAGTCCTGCAGCGTACGTGCCCCGGTGCGATCTACGTCTCTTGGGATGACGAGGACGAATGCGACGGGGCAGTGGGGTGGGCCGGGGCGCTGGCGATCGGGCCGGGCCTCGGTCGGTCGGACGCGCGGAGGAGTCTCGTCGAAAGGGTGCTCGATTCCCGTGGCTCGAGACCTGTGGTGATCGACGCGGACGGGCTGAGCGTGTTCGAGGGCGGCATGGATCGCCTGTCGGAGCTCCTGTCCGCGACCGATGTCGTGACCCCGCACCCCGGGGAGCTGGCGAAGCTGACCGGGGCGTCCCTCGAGAGCATCCTCGCCGATCCACCGGGTGTAGCGACGGCGGCCGCGGAAGCGCTCGGCTGCACCGTGCTCCTGAAAGGGTCACCTTCCTGGGTAGCCGAATCGGGGCAGCCGCTGCGAGTGAGTACGACCGGCGGCCCCGAGGTCGCGTCCGGCGGAACGGGAGACGTCCTCACGGGGCTGATCGGTGCTTACCTCGCGGTCGGTATGCCAGCGGCCGATGCCGCTGCGGCGGCTCTGTGGCTGATCGGGATCGCCGCCGGCAGCTCCCCCGAGCCTTCGGGTCACCTCGCTTCAGACATCCCGGACCGTCTGCCCGGTGTCCGGTCGCGTGTTTCCGACCTGGGGACGCCGCGTGGCCCCGTGTTGTTCGTGTCCGAGCGTTGACCGTGAGTGGCGGATCCCGGCGGACCTCACGCATCGTTCTGGGCCTGGTTCTTTTCACCGCTTCTGGTCTCTCGGCGCAGACGGGCGGCTGGCGCCCCGACGAACGGGTGCTGATCACCGATTTCGGCATCGTGACGGCCCTGGCGAGGTCCCCGGGATCGGTGTACGGCGCCACGACCGGGGGACTGATCATCCTGGACGAGTCGTTTCAGCGGCTGGAACTCCCGATCACGATAGAGGACGGCTATCCTCCTGTCGCTCCCTCGGCCATGGTGTTCGATCATCGAGACCGGTCGCTGTGGCTGGCGGCCGGTGGGGACCTTCTGCAGTTCGATCCGTTCAGCCGCCGCTTCCGTGAGCGCATCTCGGTGCGTCAGGTGGTAACGGACCTGGTGCCGGCCGAGTCGTCCGGATCCGACCTGTTCGTCAGGATGCGCGGGGAGTGGTGGCGACTGGACACCTTCAGCCGTGACCTGCGACGAGCGGACCCTGGCGCCGTGCTGGCGTCGATCAACGCCAGACCTGACCTGCGGGCTCGACAGGAAGCTCTGCGCGATCCGTTCTTCCTCCAATCCGCGCAGCAGGCCGCTCGCACCTCCTATGCCGGTCCGATACGAGTTCTCGATGTGATCCCGTCGAGGGATGCGTACGGCTGGTGGCTGGGAACGGCCGGCGAATCCCTGGTGCGCTATGACGAGATCGGTCGGACTGGCAGTCGATCGGCTCTCGGCCCTGCCGGAATCGGGATGGCAGCGATCGTCGCGACGGACAACTCGATCTGGTTCGCGCCCGCAGAACCGCTCGATCGTCGCTACGCGGTCGCGGCGTCGACCACCGACCTTCAGCAGTGGCGTGCGTGGCGGGCCGACTCATCCCGCGCCGTACCCGACCTGGTGAACGACATGCTCGGTTCGCCCGGTGGGATCTGGGCCGGTGGCGAGTCGGGGCTCTACTGGATGGGAGACGGTCGCACGGAGTGGCGAGAGGAGCGGGCGGTCGACCTGTCCTACCAGCCGGTGCTGAGTCTGGCTGCTGCGACGGCGCCGGCGGCCGAAGCGGTATGGGTCGGCTCGGCGCGGGGCCTTCTGCGGGTACGGGCCGCTGGCGGAGGCATCGATATCGCTGTCATGCCGTCTGTTGCGGTGGGGGCGGTCGTCGAGGCCGACGATCACGTGTTCGTGGGGACCCTGCACGGCCTGTACTCCATGCTGGTCCCGGATTCAATCGGGCAATCGGTCCAACCTCGGCGCGTCCAGGGTCCAGCGGCCCTTCAGTCGCCCGTGGGAGCCCTCGCGGCCTCGGGTGACACGGTGTACGCGGGCCTGGACCGCGAGGTGTGGTGGAGGGCGGGAAGGGAGTCTTCCTGGGCCCGGTTGGAGTCGATCGGGAAAGCGCGGGCCGTCGTTTCGGCGCTGGCGATTCGGGACGGGGTCCTGTGGGTCGGCTCCGCCGCTGAACTCACGGTGGTCGAGGTGTCCGGTGGCGTCGTCGGCCGGTACTCGTTCGGGCCAGACCTCCCTCCAGGACCTCGAGGGGAGACGGCGATCGGGGACATCGCCGTCGTGTCGGCTACGGAAGCGTGGGTCGCGACGCCGGCGGGGGCCATCCGTCTCGAGGTGAGGCATTGAGCTTGCGATCCGGCGGTCCCTCGCGGCCGGGCGAGATGAGGGACAGCCCGGAGTTCGACCGAATCCGGTCGCTGATCCAGGCCGTCGCTGCACCCGCCACGCCCGAGGTCCAGCTGGGACCCGGCGATGATGCGGCCATCCTCGATGTGGCGGATTCGGAACTCGTCGTGGTCAGCACCGATCTGTCGGTGGAGGATGTTCACTTCCGCCGCGAGTGGCTGACCTGGGATTCGATCGGCTTCCGGGCCGTCGCAACGGCGCTCAGTGACCTGGCCGCGATGGCGGCGCGTCCCATCGGCGTGCTTGTCTCACTGGCGATCCCCCCGGAACTCGACGACCGGACCCTGGCCGAGATAGCGGGCGGGGTGGGCGAGTGTCTGCGCCAGCACGGGGCCTCGCTGGTCGGGGGCGACCTGTCTCGCTCGTCCGGGCCGGTGGTGTTCGATGTCACGGTGATCGGGGCCGCCGTCGATCCGGTTCGGCGTTCCGGTGCCCTCCCGGGCGATGAGCTCTGGGTCAGCGGGCGGCTGGGGGGGGCGGCCGCTGCCGCCGCCGCCTGGTCCGGTGGTCTGGAACCCCACCCGTCGGCCCGCCGGGCCTTCGAGCGCCCGACCCCTCGTCTGCTGGAGGCGCGTCTGCTTACGGAGAGCGCCGAGGTCCATGCCATGATCGACCTTTCGGATGGTCTGGCTTCCGACGCGGCACAGATGGCCGCCGCATCCGGAGTAGCGCTGATCCTGGACTCGGAACGGGTACCTCTGCACGAGGTGCTGGAGGACTGGGCCCGACCGGAGGCGGCGCTGGCGCTCGCGGTGGGCGGAGGAGAGGACTACGAGCTCCTTGCGGCGATCGCTCCGGGGACGGCCGGCTCGGCAGTCCGGAAGTTGGCCCGGGAGTCGGGAATCGGATTCACGTTCGTGGGAAGCGTGGCGGAGGGCTCGGGCGTCGCGTGGGTCGGCGCCGAGGGGAAGGGAATCGAGCCCCCGGCCGCCGGGTTCGATCACTTTTCGGCGGAGGTCTGAGGGTTTGGTGCGGACGGCCTGGTTCTGGATCGTCACGGTGCCAGCCACCGCGTTCTTCTCGACCGTGTCGATCGTGGGCGGGCTCGTGCGCGCGCCGGCGAGCCTGCACGATTGGGTTCACCGAAACTGGGGACGGACCGAGCTGTGGGCGGCCGGAGTGCGTACGACCGTAACAGGACTCGAGAACGTGAGCCACACGTCGCCACAGATCTTCGTGGCGAACCACCAGTCGATCTTCGACATCTTTGCGATCCTGGCGTACGTCCCGGCGTCGGTCCGGTTCGTCGCCAAGAAGGAGATGGGCAGAATCCCGATCCTTTCCCTGGCCATGCGGAAGGCGGGTCACATCTTCATCGACAGGCAGGACCGGCGTGGAGCCACCGAGGCCATGCGGCGCGCGGCGACCCGCATGAAACGCGATAGAACCTCCCTGGGTCTCTTCCCTGAAGGCACGCGCTCGCAGACGGGCCGGTTGGGCGAATTCAAGAGAGGCACGTTCGCTCTCGCGATCGAGACCCAGGTGCCGATCGTTCCGTTGGCAATAGACGGTGGATACAGGGTGTCCACTCGGGGACTGATCAGGGCCTCGCGGATGGTAGTGCAGTTGTCGGAGCCTCTCGCCACGGACGGAAAGACCCTGGAGGACCGGGACGCGGTCCTGTCCGTTGTCCGGGCCGACATCTCCAGAATGTTGGAGGCGGGGAGGGCCCCCGCCTCCAACGAGTGATCTACTGCGTGTCCGGTGTGAAGAAGATGGGTACGCCTCCCTCGGTGGGGGCGATCACCAGGTTGTTCGATCCGCTTCCGACCTCTCCGAGGACCTCGAGGTATCGCCAGTACAGGTACCGCTGGCCCTGCACTCCGGTGAGGCTCGTAGCAATGATCTCCTGCGCGTCCCTGATGCCCGCGGCCTCGGCCCTCTTCTGATTGGCCTGCTCCTCGACGACTTGCGTCTCGTACGCCTCGGCCTGCACCTGCTGCTCGCGGGCCAGCTTGTTCTCGATCGCCTGCCGGATCGTCTCGGGCGGCTCGATCTCACGTACGAAGAAGTCCGTGACGACGATGCCCTTGGGGGTCAGCCCGATATCCATGAGCTCCTCTATCCGATCCCCGATCGTCGCACGGTCGCTGGACAGGATGTTCGACGCCTCCACCTCCGCAATCGCATCGCGAACCGCCGAACGATAGGTGTTGTAGACGTAGGAGTGAATGTCCGACGGAGCGCCCACCGTCAGGTACAGGTTCACCACGGAATCCGGGTTGATGCGATACCGGTAGGCGGCATCGACCCCGATCTGCAACTGGTCTGAGGACAGCGCGGTCAGGCGCTCCGCCGCGCCTTCACGCGGGTACTGGATCTCCCGGGTCGAGTAGTTGGTCCACGACCGAAGGATCGCGTGATACAGGCCCTGTCGATACGGGGTCGAGCTCACTGCTCCGGTAACGGGGTTACGGCGCACAGCGACCTCGTACTCGTCCACGCGATTGAAGCCGAACAGAAACGCCAGCACGACCATCAGGATCGCGACGGCGGCTCCGATCGTTCCTGCTTGCTGAAGAAGCTTCTTTATCATAGTCACCTTCCAGAGGATGCGGTCGACAACGGTATTGTCTGTGCTTGCGGCCACACCCAATTTGAAGCACTCGAAGGGAATGTGACACCCCGAAACCGATTCGGAAGAGAGACCATGCCCAGGATCAGTGATATATCGGCTCGAGAGATCCTCGACTCACGCGGCAATCCGACCGTCGAAGCAGAGGTCGTTCTGGAAAGCGGAGCGGTCGGACGCGCCGCCGTTCCCAGCGGAGCGTCCACCGGGCAGCATGAAGCCGTGGAGCTCAGGGACGGGGACTCGGCCCGCTATGGCGGAAAAGGGGTGCTGAGCGCGGTGGGCCATGTGAATGGCGAGATACGGAATGCGCTCGACGGGGACGACGCGACCGACCAGGCGGCGATCGACAGGGCGTTGATCGATCTGGATGGCACTCCCAACAAGGGCCGGCTCGGGGCGAACGCCATCCTGTCCGTGTCCATGGCAACTGCGCGGGCGGCAGCCGCCCACCTGGGCATCCCCCTGTACAGGCACCTGGGCGGAGACGACGTGGGTACGCTTCCCGTACCGATGATGAACATCCTGAATGGCGGAGCACACGCGGACAACAGCGTGGATATTCAGGAATTCATGGTGGTGCCGGTGGGCGCCCCGACGTTCGCCGAGGGCCTGCGAGCCGGCGCCGAGGTGTTTCACGCGCTGAAGAAGAGGCTCAGCGCCGAGGGGCACAACACGGCCGTCGGTGACGAGGGCGGAGTCGCCCCGAACCTCGGCTCGGACCGCGAAGCGCTCGAGGTGGTGATCGAGGCGATTCGGGATTCCGGCTACGAGCCCGGGAGCGAAGTCGCGGTCGCCCTGGACGCCGCGGCGACGGAGATGTTCGATCCGGCGAGCGGCTCCTACGTGTTCGAGGGGTCGGGTGAGCGAGTCATGCTGTCGCCCGATGCGATGGTCGACATGTACGCCGGCTGGCTCGACGCGTACCCGATCGTGTCGATCGAGGATGGGCTGGGAGAGGACGACTGGGAGGGGTGGCGCCGTCTGACGGAGCGCCTGGGAGATCGCGTGCAGATCGTCGGAGACGACCTGTTCGTGACCAATGTCGATCGCCTGAGTCGCGGAATCGAGATGGGAGTGGCCAATTCGATTCTCATCAAACTGAACCAGATCGGCACCGTGTCCGAGACCCTGGACGCGATCGAGATGGGACGGAAAGCCGGATACACCTCGGTGATCTCGCACCGATCGGGCGAAACGGAGGACACCTTCATCGCCGACCTCGCGGTGGCCACCTCCGCCGGTCAGATCAAGACCGGTTCGGCTTGCCGCTCCGAGCGGGTGGCGAAGTACAATCGGCTGCTGCGGATCGAGGAGGATCTGGGCGCCTCGGCCAGCTATCCGGGCCGCTCAGTGTATGTCTGAGCGGGTGCGTCGGTGGGGCTTTCGCGGCCTCGTGGCCGGGCTCCTTTTGCTGGCCGGCTACTATGCGCTCTTCGGGGGCGTCTACAGCGTGTTTGACATGCGGGAGATGCGGTCCGAGCGGGCGGACCTCGTGGACCGGCTCGATTCGCTCATCGTGCGCACCGATTCACTCGCGCAGCGTGGAGACAGCCTGGCGACGGATCCCCTGGCGATCGAGCGAACGGCCAGGGAGGAGCACGGCCTGATCGGGGAAGACGAGGTCGTGGTACGATTCCATCCCGTCGAGGACGACGGGGACGAGGAATCGCCCGAGCAGTAGGGTCTGAACGCCTTCAGGAGGGTGGGGAGCGGGTCAGGCTGACGAACCTTGACGCCCCCCACGTGTAATTCTAACTTGGCCGCCCGATGCGGGGTGGAGCAGTCTGGTAGCTCGTCGGGCTCATAACCCGAAGGTCGCAGGTTCGAATCCTGCCCCCGCTATTGTGGGAGGTGTTGTTTGATTGGCCGGAGATACCTCCGGCCGCAGTTTTTTGGGCAGGGTAGCTCAGTCTGGTCAGAGCGGGGGACTCATAAGCCCTAGGTCGCGGGTTCAAATCCCGCCCCTGCCACTCCTATCTCGGTTGGATCTCGAAGTCTGCGGAGGTCGCGGGTAGTCTCGCGAGCTTCGCCCGCTCGAAGGTCTCGCTGCGCTCGACGCCAAATCCCGCCCCTGCCACTTCTTTCCTTGGGCTCTCGAGCATCGCGAGCGAAGCGCCCGGCGTGCAGCCGGCATTCAAGCGCCGGCCTGACAACCGGGCGCTTGCGCCGCGCTGTCGACTCAACCCTTCAGTGAATGTTGATGGTTTCGATCACACTGAGATACTCGTAGTCCTCTTCCGCGAGAGGAATGTCGGGGGCGCAGCACATGCCCTTCACGACGTACTTGTTCATTGCGTTGAGTTGGTGCAGGTTGCCCTCAGGGTCTTCCACGGTGCCGTTAACCCGCACGCTGAAGCTGTTGTTGCCACCGGTGCCCATCCACCAGAAGACGTTGTTGTCGTTGATGTGGGCATAGCCGGTGCCTTTGTAGAGCCAGTCTTCGGCCAGGAAGTCACAGAATTCCTTCCCTGGAGTGTTGGGGAATGGATACACGACAACCGGAACCTCTCGCACTTGGCTGATCGATCTCACGCGATCCCCATCCACGTCCTGATAGTCCCAGATAGGGTAGTCCGCGTCGCCGCCACACGCGACCGTGTTGAACGTGTCGTACAACCTGACTCTGAGGCCCCGATCGAAATCGAAGACTGAGCCATACCCGTAGTCCCTGAACCGGTATACGGGGGAGTTGCCCGGATTCTCCGGGCCGTTCATGAAGTTGAGTGCCGGGGCCTCCGCCACCTGGTCGGGGACCGGCTCAACGGGTTGCTGGTCGCAGCTCAAAGCCACGAAGGACACGAGTGCTACGATGAGCGGAATACGCCAGCGCATGAGATCCTCCTGTGCGCTGTGCGGCCTCGTGGACGAGGTCGCGGTGACATACGCGACCGGTACGTCTGGGGGTACGGCGTCCGATCCTGCCTGTTTGGGGCCGTATGGGGCGAGGGGCACGCATGTGCAATCCGAACACTCCGGGTACGCCCGGCGGGCCACGCAGGCAATCAGCCTGCGCGACGACCGCCTGACGCTTCATCGCCGGGAACCTACTTGCACGTCTGGCTGACGTTCAGCACTTCCACCGCCATTTCGCCGTTCGCGTTGTACGTAATGGCCCAGGTCACCTTCTCGTGGAAATCAGGCGCTTGCCCTTTGCCGATGATATGGAAGTTGTCCGTGTAGTGATCGTTGTAGGCCCTCTTCGGACCGGAAGATTCTTGCCAGATGGTCCAAACGTCATTCCATACATACTCGTAGCCGGTGTCTCTCCCAACCGCCGTTCCATGGATGTTGAACTTGTCCTGGTAGATGACATTGCCGCTCGGGGTCTCGGTGAGTGTCTCCAGGTGCTTGTAGCGTTGTACAGCGTCTACCACCTCCTCGCAGTGCGGGAACGAGAACGAGTACTCGGCCCACTCGTTTTCGAGGACCACGTAGCTCGGGCTGTCTGGTGTGCCTTCTTCGACAGCGGTCGGCGCCTGATCGCAACTCGCGGCCACGAACACTGCGAGGGCGGCGACGATGGGGATACGCCAGCGCATGAGAAACCTCCTGTGCCGATGAGTACAGCGGGCAGAGGGAGGCTTGCCGCGATGATGTATGGGGGCCGCGTTATGACGAGGAGGGGCGTGTCACACTATCAGAGTAAACGAATGTCTGATTCCGTCAACCACCCGTTGCGGGCCGGCTTACTCGTGCGGCGACGCGTAGTCTTCATCGCCCACCCCGGCAGTCTCGAGCGCGGTCTGCAGCTGCGCGTGGCCGATCGCGTCGTTGTAATGGAAGTAGACGGGCATCTCGTTCCTGAGCAGGTCCAGGATGTCGGCGTATTGGCTGCGGTTGAAGTAGCCTACCCAGTAGGCACCCGTGTACCGGTTGGCTGGCTTCTGCTGCATGTTGTTCAGGAAGTACAGGTACGTCCGCTGACCTTGTTCCGGCCCGAGCAGAAGGATGATGTGGGGGACGGCGTTGCCCCCGCTGCCGAGCGACGGCGATCTCACGTAGACGGCGTAGCGCTCGATCTTGAAGTGGGCATCCATGCGTGTCCTCCATGGTCGGTTGCGCGGTCGGCCGAACATACTCAAGGCTGTCGGCCCGGGACAGCGATAGGCGTTTGAGTCCCTACGGGATCTTTCTTCCGGGATCTTTGTTAATAGTACCGACACACGAAACGAAGAGTCCAATCTGGAGACACGATGCTGATACGCCGGCCCGACGACGTTCCTTCTTCCGAGATCACGCCCTATCGGGTGTACATGAACCGTCGCCACTTCATCGGTCGGTCCGCGAAGGCGGCGGCCGCTGCAGCGCTGGTGCCGGGTCTGCTGAGTGCCTGTGACGAGCCGCAGAGAATGGAGGCACGCCCGGCCGCTGAACCCTCAGTCGGCTCGGGCGGAGTTCGCATGCTCTCACAGGAGAAGGACTGGGAGTCGGTGCGGTCCGAGCTCGACGAATCTCTGACTCCCTACGTGGACGTCACGGGGTACAACAACTTCTACGAGTTCGGAACCGGCAAGGAAGATCCGGCCCGCAACGCCCACACGCTCGTCACCCGGCCATGGACGGTCGAAGTGGGCGGAGAGGTGGCTCGCCCGGCGGTCTACGATCTCGACGATCTTCTCGCCCCGCACACGGCGGAGGACCGGATCTACCGACTCCGATGCGTCGAGGCGTGGTCAATGGTGATCCCGTGGACCGGGATAGTGTTGGCTGATCTCATTCGCCGCCTCGAGCCGACGAGCAAGGCCCGGTTCGTCGAGTTCACCACCCTGAAGGACCCGGATCAGATGCCGGGTCAGCGCCGGCGCGTGCTCGACTGGCCGTACGTCGAAGGCTTGCGCCTCGACGAGGCCATGAACCCCCTGGCGTTGCTGGCGACCGGCGTGTACGGCGCGGATCTGCCGAACCAGAACGGGGCCCCCCTGCGCCTCGTGGTTCCCTGGAAGTACGGGTTCAAGAGCATCAAGTCGATCGTGAAGATCCGGTTCGTCGAGAAGATGCCCGCCACGAGCTGGGCTGTCTCGGCTCCCCGTGAGTACGGATTCTACGCCAATGTGAACCCGGAAGTGGACCACCCGCGCTGGAGCCAGGCTCGGGAGCGGAGACTGGGGGAGTTCAGGCGCCGCCCGACGCTGGCTTTCAACGGGTATGGCGAGCAGGTGGCGAACCTGTACGCCGGAATGGATCTGAGGCGGTGGTTCTGACAGAGCGTCTCGCGCGGAGAGCCCCGTCGTGACGGTCAACATTGCCCGTCGCCGCAGGATCGCGGTCAAGTCCGTCCTGTGGGTCGGTTGCCTTGCCCCGGCTCTGTCGTTGGGTATCGCCGCGCTCACGGATGGCCTGGGGGCGAACCCGATCGAGGAGATCACTCACCGGACGGGCTGGTGGGCCCTCTTTCTCCTGACCGTCACTCTGGCGATTACTCCGCTGCGCCGGCTTGCGGGCAAGCCGGGTTGGGTGCGCTATCGCCGCCTTCTGGGCCTGTTCGCCTTCTTCTACGCCACGCTGCACTTCCTCACGTATCTGGTCCTGGACCAGTTCTTCGGCTGGTCGTACATCATCGAGGATATCGCCGATAGGCCCTTCATCACCGTCGGTTTCGCGGCCTGGTTGATACTCCTCTCGCTGGCGGTGACGTCCACCACCGGATGGATACGCCGGTTGCGAAAGAACTGGCAGCGCCTGCACCGGCTGATCTACGCAGCGGCTCTCGCCGGCGGGGTGCACTTCCTGTGGAAGGTGAAGGCCGACGCTCGCGAGCCGGTCATATTCCTGGTGGCGATCGTGGCGCTTCTTCTCCTGCGCGCGTGGGCGCCGTGGAAGAGCCGCGTCGAGCGGGCGGCCTGATCGTGGGGCAAAGAAGAAGGCGCCCCGTGACAGGGCGCCTTCGAAGGTCCGGCTTCAATGGGGCGGCGGGTCAGGTAGCGTAGGCTCTACGCCCCGCCGCCCTTCGCATTTTTCGGTGCTCGACCCGCTGAAGGAGGGCTGTCGAACGAGCGCCTTCGAACTGGATCACTCCCTCGATCAACGATCCGTCCTCGCTGAGTTCACCCTTGAAGGAGGCTCCGTGCTCGGTGACCATGCAAAGGTGTCCCGCGTCGTAGGAGACGTCGGCCTCTCGTACGCGGTCGCCGGATCGCACCAGGACCATGGCTTCCAGGTGGCCGTCGGCTGAACGCCGGATTTCGAACAGGGGGGTGCGTGCCTGGCTGTTCTCCCCTGGCTCCACCCACTGCCACAAGCCCACGACGTCCCCGGACTCCGCTTCCAGGTACAGGGTGGAAGAGGTGGCGATGTTGGAAAGCACGAGTCCCGCAGCGATCGCTGCCACGGACAATAGAGCCCTCAGCCCCTCCCGTCTCCTCGTCTCACCGTAGTACATGGCTTTCCTCACCGTCTCCCCAGTCCTCGCAGTTCCGCTCGCCACTATCGGCGCCGCCTGTCCTGCCCTGATATGAGCAACGGCCGTGCCACGCATGGTGTGCGATCATAAATTACTGTTGAATAACAAATAAGCGTGCGTAATGTAAAGTAGTGTGGCAATCATAGGGCGTCCGCCTTTGGAAGGCAGTGTATCGAAACCGGACACTTGGGCGGCGTTGCTCCTGTTCTTGCCCCGATCCTTGGCTTCCGGGTAGAATGCCGCGTTGCACCCGGTGTTCACGCGTCGCGCGTTTGGATGCCGGGGTCGTCGAACCTTCGAACGCCGGAGCCTTGAAGTGATACCGGACAGTTTCGTTTTGATTACGATCGTGCTCGCCATTCCCGTGGTAGGGATCGTCGCGGCCCTCGTGGCCTCGCGGATCCCGAGTCGTCGCTCGGACTCCTGAGCCGTCCACTGGGAGCCACCTGCTGCTGCAGCCCGAGACCATGACGGAGTCGCTGCCCGGCGCCCTGGCTCCCGGTCCTCTGCCGGCCGCCGGAGATATGATGCTCCGACTCACCGGGGAGATCAGCACCAAGGGAAGGCGCACGCGTTCCCGCTTTCAGAAAAAGCTCGTCGAGAACCTCCGCGATGGAGTGGAGAGTTCGGGAGCCGCGTGCCGGATGCGTGCCGAGTGGAGTCGGCTGTACCTCCGTGCCAACCAGGAGGTGGACGAGCCGTTGGCCAGGGTGTTCGGGATCAGCACGTTCTCCGCGCTGGAGGCCGAGTGCGCGGCTGACCTGTCCCAGATCGTCGATGTGGGCCTGCGTACCTTCGGGCAACGCGTGAAGGGGAAGTCCTTCGCCGTTCGAGCGCGTCGATCGGGCACACACCCGTTCAGCTCGGAGGACGTGATGCGACAGCTTGGGGCGGCGCTCGGAGAGGACGCGCGCGTCGATCTGAGTCACCCTGACGTCGAGGTCTTCGTGGAAGTCAGGGACGAGCGAGCCGTCTTCTACGGGTCGAAGCAGGCGGGCGCCGGAGGGCTCCCGCTCGGAGTCGAGGGCAGGGCGGTATGCCTGCTGTCAGGCGGTTTCGACTCGGCCGTCGCTGCGTGGATGATGCTGCGTCGGGGCGTGGCCCTGGATTATGTGTTCTGCAATCTCGGCGGCGACGCCTACCAGCGCATGGTCCTCGAGGTTGCCGCCGTTCTGTCGGATCGATGGAGCTATGGCACCCGCCCCACCCTGTTCTCCCTCGACTTCGACCCCGTGGTAACGGAACTGCGCAGGGCTTTCCGGCCTGCCTTTCAGCAGATCGCTCTCAAGCGAGAGATGTACCGAGCCGCTGAGCACGTGGCGTTTCGACTCGGAGCCGACGCAATCGTAACGGGCGAGGCGGTGGGGCAGGTCTCGTCGCAGACCCTCGCCAACCTCAGGGCGATCGACGACGCCAGTTCTCTGCCGGTGCTCAGGCCCCTGGTGGGCATGGACAAGGAAGAGATCATCACGCGTTCCCGGCACATAGGCACGTACGAGATCTCGGCGAAGGTGCGTGAGTACTGCTCGATCAGCACCGGTCGGCCGGCCACGGCGGCCTCCGCACTGGCCGTCCTGCATGAAGAAGAAGGGCTCGACGGCGGGGTTCTCGAGGCCAGTCTGGCGTCGGGGAAGCTCTTTGATCTGCGTGGGATGGACATGGCGCGCGTTGCCGGGGAGAGCGTCTTCCTGGACAGGATCCCGGAAGGAGCAATCGTAGTCGATACCCGTGTACCGGAGTCGTTCCGCAACTGGCACTGGAAAGGCGCGCTGCACCGAGAGTACGTCGACCTGCTGTCGGACTATGCGACCCTGAGCCGCGACTCGACGTACGTGTTCTACTGCGAATTCGGCCTGAAGAGCGCTCGGGTGGCTGAGTTGATGCAAGGAGCCGGGTACGAAGCCTACAGCTTCCTTGGAGGAGTGAAGGGCCTTCGCGGGTTGGGTTCGCGACAACGCGATGCCGCGGTGGCCGCTGCAGTCTCGACCCCGGGAGCCGATGTTGACTGAGACCGGTGCCGGCCTGGAGAAACTCCTCGAGCAGGTTCAGGCGGGTGGTGAGGTGCCCCGGCACATCGCGATCATCATGGACGGTAACGGGCGTTGGGCCCGCGAGCGTGGACTGCCACGGTTCATGGGCCATCGGGAGGGAATGAAGGCGGTCAGAAGGGCCGTGACCGGATGCCTGGAGATGGGGGTCGAGCACCTCACCCTGTATGCCTTCTCGAAAGAGAACTGGTCCCGTCCACCCGAGGAGATTGCGGCCCTGATGAGGCTTCTCTCAGAGTATGTGGAGCGTGACAGGGAGGAGCTGGCGGAGAAGGGCGTCCGCGTCCGGGTCATAGGCGACAGGGGGCAGTTGTCTGCGGCGGCTCTTCGGTCCGTGGCTTCCATCGAAGGCGCCACCGAGCGGAAGGACACGCTGGTGCTGAATCTCGCCATCAGCTACGGCTCGCGTGACGAGATCCTGGCCGCCACCCGGACCCTGGCGAATCGTTGCATCGCGGGAGAACTAACGCCGGGCGATATCGACGAGACCCGTTTCGCTTCGGTCCTGTATACTGTGGGGTCGCCCGATCCGGACCTCCTCATTCGCACGTCCGGTGAGATGCGGGTCTCGAACTTCTTGCTGTGGCAGATCGCCTACTCGGAGATTCACGTTACCCCGGTTCTGTGGCCCGATTTCGGAGAGAGCGACCTCTACGAGGCGGCGCTCGAGTACCAGCGGCGCGAGCGGCGGTTCGGCCGCGTCACCCGGT
>JBATJK010000189.1:0-1865 GCA_049668445.1 Gemmatimonadota bacterium | reverse complement strand
ACTCATCGAAGGCGGCCTCCGATGAGAACAGGCGCTCCTTCACGCGGAACGGGGCTCCGTGCTCGGGACAGTATACCTCGCAGTTGGAGCACTCGTTGCACGCCCCGGCGAACAGGGCCAGCTGGTGCGTCTCGGAGATCAGGAAACCCGCTCCTGGTGTGAGCGACAGTCCGCCCGGTCCGGGTCCGACCACGTGCGTCTCCAGGTTCTGCGGCGTCGCATCGTAGGCGAAGATCGCATCGTTCGGACAGGCGGACACGCACAAATCACAATTGATGCAGTCGTACAGTTCCAGGATACTGTCGATTCGTCGGGGCGCCTTCGCGTTGGCTTCAGCGTGGTAGCGACGCTCGTCCACCAGCGGGGGCACGATGTCGCGGCCATTCAGGAGTCCCGCGCGGCGTGTCACGCGGAGGACGACGGCTTCAGGGTCGAGCCCCGCGTCCAGGGCTTCCTCTCGGATGGCCCCGGGCAGGGCGTCCGGCCTGGAGGATGCTACCTCCCGCAGGCGGTCCACCGTTCCGGCCGGGAGATCGCTCAACGACTCCTCCACCGCCTCGGCGCCGTGTCCTCCCGCGGCAAGGACGTAGGCCTCGCGCGAGGAGACCCCGGTCCGCTCCATCTCGCGGCCCAGTCCCTTCAGATAGCTCGGGAGCCGCCCGAATCCACCCTGCTTCAGCAGGTCCGTGCACGTCGTCACCGGTACCATTCCGCAGGCCACGGCAGCCGGGAAGTTCTTCACATCGATGCCGGCCGAGAAGGAGACAGGGAAGTCGAAGCCGAGATCCTCCCTGAACCTCTGCATCAGGCTCATCGAGATGACGTGGAGGGGTGGCCCCGACACGTACATCCACGGGTCCGCCTGGGTGGGGAAGACCCCGGAATCGTTCCGGACCACCAGGGTGTTGGTGAACTTGGCGCCGATCGTGGACCCCCTCCGTTCGGCCACCTCACGGAGGCGACGCAGAATCCCGATCCCATCTTCGTACTGCAGATCCACCTCGAAGGCTTCGCGCCGGAGGTCCAGGTGGCCGTAGCCCAGCCGATCGTGCAGGATCTCGCGCACGGCGTCGAAGCCCATCAGTGTCGGATTCAGCTTAATGATGACGTGGAGTCCCAGATCCTCGAGCAGGTAGCGGGCGATGGACTCGATCTGGTCTGCCGGACACCCGTGGAACGTCGAGAGGGTCACGCAGTCCGAGATGAGCTCGGGAAGCTCGAGGTCGGAAAACCGGGCCAGGTCGGCCGTCAGTTCGGCTCGCAGCTCGTCGAACAGGGGTCGAGGTTCGAGAAGGCCCCGAATGAACCCGGTGACCTTGTCGCCCCGGATTCCCTCGAGGTCGTATCCGACGCTGATGTCGAACACGGTCTCCAGGCCATGGTCGGTGGGGAAGCGGCCGAACGCCCGGGTCGCCTTGAGAATCTCGATCAGGTACGCGGCCTTGGCGTACTCTCGCAGGGACTCACGGACCCTTAGTTCCTGCGACCATTCGACGTTGAAGCCGATGTTGGGCACGTGGATGCACGGGCGCGGAATGTCGAGTTCATCGTTTACCTGGACGGTCTTCAGCTCGACGATGCGACTTCCCGCCAGCCAGGCGAGCACGATGTTCTGCGCCAGCTGTGTGTGCGGGCCCGCTGCGGGTCCCACGGGGGTCGCGGCCCGACGCGAGAAGTGGACGGCCGAGAAGTCCAGGGCAGGGTCGGGTATCCACCACTTCCGCTCCGGCAGGTCGAATATGGCGCCGGATGTCTCCACCTCCCGGCACATCCGGCGGGCCAGGTCGGCGAACGGGATCGGATACAGGTGGGCCATCTCGCCTACCTCACGGGCCTGCCGCATCCAGGTCGGATGCGGTGAACGA
>JBATJK010000188.1:0-9514 GCA_049668445.1 Gemmatimonadota bacterium | reverse complement strand
AGTCAGCCATCGTCGACACGATCATCATCAAGCGGGACAACGTATTCAACGAGGAAGAGGCTGCCTCGAGCGGCATATTCCGGGTCATGAACAAGATCCACGTGACGACGAAGGAATTCGTCATTCGGGACTATCTCCAGTTCGAGGCCGGGGAACCTTTCGATTCCGCCTCCGTGGCTGAGTCTGAGCGTCAGCTGCGACTTCGGCGGTTGTTCCGGGACATTTCGATGGACAGCGTGAGGCTCGACGACGGCCGTCTTGCCGTGATGGTCAACAGTCAGGACGGCTGGAGCTTGAAGCCGAAGTTCAAGTTCTCGGTCGCGTCGACCGGTGACTGGACCGGGACGTTCGGGATCAACGAGATCAACCTGCTCGGAACGGGCAACCAGGTGTACGCGGCGTACGTGAAAGAACTCGACCGCGATGGCCTGAACGCCTCGGCACTCTTCACGCGAATCTTCGGGTGGGATTTCGACGCTGGAGGAAACTACGCCGGGCTCTCGGACGGCAGGAACGGCAACTGGCTCGTGGGACTTCCTTTCCGAAACACGCAGAGTTCGAAGAGCTACCAGTGGGACGCTCTGTGGGCCGATCAGGACATCATCCAGTACCGCGTCACGGACCTTCCTGACTCGGTTGCAACGGACACGACCACATACCGTCGGGAAGCCTTCATCAACACCCTCAAGGCGGGGCTGGCGGCGCGAAACCTCGTGGGGAACTACGTGAGGTGGGGCGCCGATGTCGGCATACGACAGGAGGAGTTCTACCTGGACCCGAGCGCCAGCGGCACCGTTCCCGATTCGATCTACGGGCACGTCTCTGTCTGGTCGGAATTCAGCAAGGCCAAGTACGTGCAATACAGGCGTTTCAACGGTTTCGGGACAGAGGACATCGATCTGAGTTCGACGGTCAGGCTGACCGCCACCCTGGCACCCGAGGCTTTCGGCTGGAATGGCACGGGCGTCGGGCTGGGGCTCAGCGCGGCAACAGGCGTGAACCGGGTGATCGCCGGCCGGGGCTGGGTGTGGGCCTCGGTCGATGCGAACTATCTGTGGAACGCCGCGGTCCAGGACTCGGGACGCGTCGTTTTCAACGTGGCGGCGGGATTCAAGTCGGCGGAGAGGCATTCGACGGCGATGCAGGTTCAGTTGGGCCGCATGTGGAATCCGAAGCCGGGTGACGAGTTCGACCTCGGGTTCGAGAACGCGCCACGCGGTTGGGCGGCTCACTCTTTCGTCGGTAACAGGGCCTGGTGGGCCCAGATCGAGCACCGGTACTTCGCGGTGGACAAATTCCTCAACCTCGTCGGCATCGGCTTCGGAGCCTTCTTCGACTACGGCGGGGCCTGGTACGACGATCAGTCCTCCCGAACCGGTGGCAGTGTCGGGGCCGGTCTCCGGCTGGGCTCGGCGCTCTCCACCGTAGCCATGACCGGCCGGGCTGACGTCGTCTACAAGATTGGCGACAATGTGACAGGGAATCACTGGGTGTTCGCCTTCGGATCGGGCTTCGCCTTCCCGCGGCGCACGGTTCCCGTGATCAACTACAGGGCGCAGCCGCCGCCATAGGGCTGTTCGAGTGCCTTGCTCATGAACGGAGATAGCCATGCCGTTGAGCCAGCTAATGCTCGCCGAACTGGACGTCGAGGTGCAGGCCAGTCGCGTGCTGCTGGAACGGCTCCCTGACGGGAAGTGGGACTGGAAGCCGCACGAGAAGTCGATGACTCTGAGTCGCCTCGCCACGCACGTGGCCGAGATTCCGAGCTGGTCGAAATCGATCCTGATGGCCGACGAGATCGACTTCATGTCACCCGAGATGCAGGCGTGGACCCCTCGCGAGATGCAGTCGAAGGAAGAGATCCTGGCCGAGCTCGAATCAGCCGCGGCGACCTGTCGAGGACACCTCGAAGCGACCGGCGACGAGGATTTCGAGCGGATCTGGACGATGAAGGCCGGCGATCAGGTGGCCATGCAGGAGAAGAAGTACATGGTTTTCCGCCGCCAGGTCTTGAATCACATGGTGCATCACCGTGCTCAGCTGGGCGTGTTTCTGCGACTTCTGGACGTACCGCTGCCTGGTTCGTACGGCCCTTCGGCGGATGAAGGCGGTGGAATGGGAGAGTGACTCGAGTCGGAAGTTCGTGAGTCGGTGAACCAAACGGGGGCTGCCAGATGACAGCCCCCGTAGTGCTTCGTGGCCAATCGAATGTCGGTCAGCCGTCCCGGCGGGCCTTCTTCCTGCGGAGAAGGAACCAAACGATGATGAAGGCGCCGGCGAGGCCCAGGATCCACAGCCACTCGGAGTCGCCGTAGCCGTCATCCGCGTCATCGGCCATCGCGGCATCATCGGCGGTCTCCTGCTCGGCCTCATACGCCGCGTCGTCAGCGGCGGCGTCATCAGCCATGGCCACGTACCCCTCCTCGACCATCAGAGGCGGGGCCTCCATGTCGACCTCTTCTGTCAGCTCAATCTCGGTGACCTCGAACATGAGCGGCTCGAACGCCGCTTCGGTTACCACGGCGGCCTCCGCCTCGGCGACCTGCCAGCGGCCCTCCGGCATGAAGAAGTCGAGCTCCCGCCCTCGCGGTACATCCTTCGCGTCGACGGGTCGTCCGTCGAGGAACACCTTGTAGCCCGCGGGAATGCTGACCAGGGTGGCCGGTCCCCAGGCGTCGTCCGTGTGCATGAACCGGAGAAGCATCGTCGGGAAGCCCTCCCGGTGCACGAGCGCCTTGAAATGCGCATATCGGATGGCGTCCACCTCGACGATCTCGAGGCAGGCTTCGTGAGCGGCGGGATACGTCGTCATGATCTGCTCATCGAACGAGACGTCGGCGCACGTGACGTCCTGCGCCGAGAGCGGCATGGCGACCATGATCGCGAGCAGCGCCGAGGAAACAGCAACGACGAACTTCTTCATGCAAGCCTCCACTTCTGGAAGTGAGCCCCTTGAGCCAGGACGAGACGGGTGGGAGGTTCCCGTGATGGCTTCATTCGTCAGTCGACCCCAAAAACTGTCGTCGATCGGCTGTTCAGGCAAGCGACATTCGCAGGTTCTTCTGCAGGGTATTCTGGAAATGAGGCACCGGCGGCGCTAGCTTCGCCGCGTCAGAGAGTCGGCATTCGGAAACTCAACCTGCAAACGGGAGCCCACAGTGGTTCGCAGAGTGAAACTACGATCACTCCTGGTATGGGTGCTGGCGTTGCTGGCGGCCGCGGGTTCGGCACAGGCGCAGGAGTTCCTCATCCACGCAAACGGGGACTCCATCAATGCCGAGATCAAGAGCTTCGAGCGCGGCAAGCTGAGCTACGAGATTCCCGGCTCGAGCAGCGCCAGCCTCGAATTCGACAAGGTGGCCACCCTGGGAAGTCCTGAAGACTGGGATATCGAACTGACCCAACAAAGGCAGTTGTTCGGCTCTATCATTCCGGGAGAGTCAGGCACGGTTCGGATCGCCACATTGAGCGACACGGTGGACGTGGCCATATCCGAAATCGTCAAGATGACGAACGTCAACAAGACGCTATGGTCCCGCTTCGACGGATACCTGGAACTCGGGTTCAACTACGCGAAGGCGAACAACGCCACGAACCTCAACTTCGCGACCCGCATCGACTATCGGGCCCCGAAGTGGATCTTCGGCCTGGGCTTCGACTCCCGTTTTCAGGACCAGGACGACGCGGAGAGCTTCAAACGCAACCTGGGCACGCTCAACGCGACGTACCTCCTGCCCAAGACCTGGTACGTAGGTGCCTTTACGCAGTTCGAGCAGAACCAACAACTCGACCTGGATCTCCGGTTCCTGCTCGGGGCCATCGGAGGACGTGATTTCCTCCAGTCGAACCGGGTCGAATGGAACTGGCTGGTCGGCGTCCTGAGCAACCGGGAAGAATACACGGGGCTCGAAGCCACGAATTCGGCGGAAGGGCTGCTTGGGACTCGCTTCAGCTGGTTCACGTTTGGCAACTTCGAGAACGACCTGACGTCCGCTCTGCTCGTGTATCCCAGTCTCACGGAGTCGGGACGTGTTCGTGTAGACTTCGATATCAGCTACCGGCAGGACCTGTTCGGTGACCTGTACCTGAGGTTCAGCTTGTACGACCAGTACGACAGCGAGCCTCCACCAGGTGCCAACGACAACGACTACGGCACCAACATCGCCGTGGGGTGGGATATCTGACGAAGTTGATCAGCTCGGGAGCCGGCCCGTCGCCCGACGGGTCGGCTCCCGGGTCAGTCGCCTGCTATCGACCCTTTGCCACGATCTTGGCCCAGCTGTCCCTGAGCGTGACCGTACGGTTGAACACCAATCCGTCCGGCCCCGAGTCCTCGGGTTCGCTCATGAAGTAGCCGTGCCGCTCGAACTGATAGCGCGTGCCGGGCGGATCGTCGGCGAGAGCCGGCTCGACCCACGCGTTCTCTACTACCACCAGTGACTCCGGGTTCAGATTCACCGTGAAGTCCTGGCCCTCCTCGAGGTCGGCTTCCGGGTCCGGAACCGAGAACAGGCGATCGTACAGGCGCACTTCGGCGGGCAGGGCATGCTCGGTGGAAACCCAGTGGATCGTGCCCCTGACCTTGCGGCCGTCTGCCGGGTTGGCCCCCATCGTGTCCGGATCGTGCGAGCACCGGAGTTCTATGACCTCTCCCGATTCCGGGTCCTTGATCACCTCGTCGCACCGGATCACGTACGAGTTCCGGAGACGCACTTCGCGGTCCGGGGCCAGCCGGTAGAACTTCCTGAACGGCTCTTCCATGAAGTCCGAGCGCTCGATCCAGATCTCGCGGGTGAAGGGCATGCGTCGCGTCCCCTCTTTGCCGACGTCGCGCGGGAACTCGGGGGCGTCGATCCACTCGACCTTGCCCTCCGGGTAGTCCGCGATCACGACTTTGAGCGGATCCATCACCGCCAGGCGCCGGGGCGACCGCCAGTTGAGATCATCCCGGATGGCGAACTCCAGGCGCGAGTATTCGATGCGGCTGTCGACGTCCGCCACGCCGATCATGTCGTTGAAGCTGTGGATGGCCTCCGGCGTCACTCCGCGGCGGCGCAGACCGGCCACCGTGGGCATGCGGGGGTCGTCCCAGCCGCCGACGTATCCGCCGTCCACCAGCTGGACGAGTTTCCGCTTGCTCATGATCGTATAGTCGATGTTGAGGCGCGAGAACTCGGTCTGTTCGGAACGGGGGCGCTCGAAGCCCACCGCGTCCAGGACCCAGTCGTAGATTTCCCGGTTCACCTTGAACTCTAGGGTGCAAAGCGAGTGCGTGATGTCCTCGATCGCGTCCTCGAGGCAGTGGGCGTAGTCGTACATCGGGTAGATGCACCAGTCGTCACCGTGCCGGTAGTGATGCTCGTGGCGGATTCGGTATAGCAGTGGGTCCCGCATGGTCATGTTCGGGTGGGCCATGTCGATCTTCGCCCTCAGGACGTGCGCCCCGTCTGCGAACTCACCCGACCTCATGCGTCGGAACAGGTCCAGGCTCTCGTCGGCCGGCCGGTCGCGGAACGGACTGTTCCGACCGGCCTCCGTGACCGTGCCCCGGTACTCACGGATTTCGGTCTCGCTCAGGCTGTCGATATAGGCCTTGCCGTCCAGGATCAGCTGCTCGCCGTAGTGGTACAGCCTCTCGAAGTAATCGGAGGCGAAGTAGAGGCGGTCCTCCCAGTCGATGCCCATCCAGCGGATGTCCTCCACGATCGCATCGACGAAGCGCTGTTCCTCGTTCGTAGGGTTCGTGTCGTCGAACCTGAGGTTGAACGTTCCGCCATTCTCCTGTGCGATTCCGTAGTTCAGCCAGATCGCCTTGGTGTGACCGATATGGAGGTATCCGTTGGGCTCCGGAGGAAAGCGAGTGGCTACTCGTCCACCGTACTTCCCGGTCGCGAGATCTTCCTCCACCATCGAGCGGATGAAGTCCAGGGGCTTTCTATCTTCGTCGTTCGTCATCGCCAGTCCGTTCCAGGTGTTGGTCGAGGTCGCGAACTCCTTCGCTCCTGCCGCGAAGCCTCTAAGCTGTCCCCCTCACGGGCGAATGCCAAGTAGTGGCGCGGGGCGGGGCCGAGCTTACGTGATAGTGAGGGTGCGATTATGGTGGGGCGTTCGGGCACGGGTCGCCACGAGGCGCACCCGGCCGACTGACTGACCACTGAGTGGAGGATGTTCGTGAAGATTCGGAAGACGAAGCACGGGTTCCTGGAGGCGGCCCTGGTGGCGGTGATCGCGAGCGTCTCCGCGTGCGCAGGTGAAGACGCGAATGCGGATCCGTACGCGGCGGGCACGACCGCGGAGGTCACGTCGGCCCAGGAGTCGGACATCCCCGACGCGATTCTGGGAAAAGCGGCTCCGCCCAGGGGCGAGGACCTGGCCTACTTCGACCCGGATCCATCCACCGTCGGCTACGTCGTCACCCCGGATGGCGAGGGTCCGTTCCCGGCCGTGATCCTGATCCACGAATGGAACGGTCTCGTCGATCGCGTGCGGCAGGTGGCCGACGCCCTTGCCGACGAAGGCTACGTGGCCCTGGCGGCCGACATGTACAGCGGTCAGATCGGTACCAACCGTGACGAGAACATGGCCCTGATGCAGGAGGCCCAGGCGGACCTCGATCGGGTCATCGCGAATCTGGACGCGGCGGTGAGCTACCTGAGGGGCCGTGACGATGTGACGGGCAAGGTCGCGGCGATGGGATGGTGCTTCGGGGGTGGGGTGGCGCTCAGTTTCGCGCTCGGCGGGGAGAGCCACGAGGGAACAGCGATCTTCTACGGTCGTCTGATCGAGGACCCGGACGTTCTGGCCTCGATCGACCATCCGGTCTACGGCACGTTCGCCGAATTGGACGGTGGAATTCCCCCCGACCAGGTGAACCGGTTCGCCGAGGCCTTGCGCACGGCGGGTGTCGAGAACGACATCCACATCTATGACGATGTCAACCATGGCTTCTGGCTGTGGGTGGACCGGGACCCGGAGACGGCAACGGCGCCGGCTGCGGACGCGTGGACCCGCCTCAAGGCATACCTGGCACGGGTGCTGACTTGACGACGCGGAGACTCTTTGGGGGGAGCGGAGAATGAAGGTTGACCGCAGACTTGTGGCAGCCCTCGCAGCCCCGCTGGCCGTCGGCTTCGTTTCTGGTCTGGCGACGGCCGCAGGGGTGCGGGATTGGTATCCGTCTCTGGTCAAACCCTCGTTTACGCCCCCGGACTGGGTGTTCGGGCCGGCGTGGACCGTCCTCTACATCATGATGGGGATCGCGTTGTGGTGGGTCTGGCGGCGGCAGGGAGAAGTGCCGGTTCGCACTCCCCTGACACTCTTCGCTGCCCAGCTCACGTTGAACGCTCTCTGGTCGGTCCTGTTCTTCGGGTTGCGGTGGCCCGGTGCGGCGCTGGTGGACATCCTTCTCCTGTGGGTGGCCATCGGGCTGACGATTCACGCCTTCCGGCGGGTATCCGTTCGCGCAGCTGTCTTCATGCTGCCGTACTGGGCGTGGGTGACCTATGCCACCGCGCTGAACGCATCCATCTGGGTACTGAATCGGTAGGCCGGCGCGAGTCAGTGGAGGGTGAGCGACTGGTGAGGACCTTCCAATGAGCGACGGAGAGACCGGCGGCTGGCGCTGGCTCCTGGCGTCCGGCCTTGTGCTGGCTGTACTCCTCCGGGTGCCAGGTCTGTGGACCGAGTTGTGGATGGACGAGATTCTCTCTGTCCGGCTCGTCGAGACGCTGCGCTCCCCGCTCGGGGTGTTCACGGACATCCACAGCGACAACAACCACTACGTGAACTCGCTGTGGCTGTACGCCGTCGGCTCGCGGGCCCCCGGGTGGCTGATGCGACTTCCGACGCTCGTACTTGGTACGGCCCTGGTGGTGCTTGCCTACCGGGTCACTCGTGCCCGGGGCCGGACCGCGGCGGCCGCTACGGCGGCCCTGTTCGCGGTTTCCTATCCCCTGATTCACTATTCGTCCGAGGCACGGGGCTACGGATACCTCGTGTTCTTCACGCTGCTGGCCTACGGCGCGTTTCGCCGGTGGACGTCCGGCGGCAGCGCGCGTGCGGGAGCGGTGTACGCGGTTGGCTCGGCCCTCGCGTTCCTTTCCCACCTCGGTTTCGCGACGGTGTTCGCCGCATTCGTTCTGTGGTCGGTCCTGGAAGTCAGGGACTCGAGGGAGAATCGGGCCAGTGTCGCGTGGTCGCACGTGGGGGTGCACCTGCTTCCAGCGGTTACACTGCTGATCCTCTACTTCGTGGACATACGGTTCATGACCGCTGCGGGTGGCTTCGCTCGCCTTGGCCCGCTGGAGTCATTGGCGGGTGCGGCGGGCCTGGTGACGGGGGTCGCGCCCGGCGCGGTCGGACTCCTGGTGGCGGTGTGCGCGTGGGTGGCGATCGCGTTCGGCGCCCGCAGTTGGTACCACGAGAATCGGAACGAGACCATCTTCCTCGTCGCGGCCATCGCGCTCTCACTCGCGAGCGGCGCGCTTCCAGGCTACGGATACCCTCGGTACTACCTGACCGCCCTGCTGTTCTCGCTCCTCTTCCTTGGCCATGCCACCGCGCTGGCCATGGCCTCCGAGCGCTGGAAGGTGCTGGGGATCGCCCTTCTCGTGATGGTGGGCGCGGTCAACCTCACGCAGACGGTTCGTTTCGTATCGGTGGGCCGGGGGATGTACCTGGAGGCGACAGAGTTCATGGCGGCGAAAGCTGCTCTCGGCCCCGTGACCGTGGCGGGGAGTCACGACCTGGGCTCGGTCCTGGCGCTGGACTACTACACAGCGTCGACCGGCAGCGAGGGTGTGCTGGAGTACTACTGCCACACGGCATCGACCTATGGGTGTTCGCGGGCACGGCCGTCCTCATCGCGCGGAGAGGAGCCGCCACGATTCTACCTGCTGGCCAGCCTGAGCGACCGATTCTCGCATCCAGAGGTTCTAAGCGTCCCGGACCTCGACCAGTATGAATTCGTGCGATCCTATCCCAAGTACGGGCTGTCGGGCGTCTACTGGGTCCTCTACGAGCGCTCGGGGCAGCGGTCGGCGCCATGAGTTCCGGACGGCCCAATACCCGGAGCCGGGGGCGATGGGTCGGGCTGATCCTGGCCGTGGTACTGACCGGGGCAGGCCTGCGACTGCTGGGTCTGCGTACCGAACTGTGGATGGACGAAATCCTGTCGCTGAGGCTGGTGGGGGCTCTCGAGTCACCTCTTGGCGTGTTCACGTCGATCCACAGCGACAACAACCACTACCTGAACTCGCTGTGGCTGTATGCCATCGGCGCCCACGCCCGGTGGTGGCACATGCGCCTCGCGAGCATCGTTCTTGGAATCCTGCTCATCCCCCTGGCGTTCAGGGCGGTACGCGATTGGGGAAGGCCCGCGGCCCTCGTGGCCGCCCTGCTCGTGGGCCTGTCGTATCCGATGATCCACTATTCATCGGAGGCGCGAGGCTACTCCCACGTTCTGGCGTTTGCGCTCCTGAGCTGGTTCTTCTTTCGAAACTGGCTCCGCACGGAC
>JBATJK010000187.1:0-1546 GCA_049668445.1 Gemmatimonadota bacterium | reverse complement strand
CTGCCCGTCCAAATACTGACGAACACGAAAAGCGAGGCGAATGTCTGACGCTCAGCTGATCGCGGCGGCCCGGGAGGGCGATCGCCGCGCGATGGCAGCCCTCTACACGGCGCATAGCGGCCGCGTGTACTCCGTGGTTCGGCGGATGGTCGGCGACGATCACCTGGCGGAGGACGTGTCCCAGGACGCATGGGTGCGCGCTTTCGAGAAGCTGCACTCGTTCAGGGGCGAGTCGTCGTTTGGCACCTGGATGCATCGGCTGGCCGTGAATTCGGCCCTGAATCGGCTGCGCCGCCAGAGCAAGCGTCCCGATGTGGAGGCGGCGGCGGAGAAGCAGAGCGGTCCACCGCTTACGGACGAGACGGTGCTGAACCAGAAGGTGCTGAGCCAGGCGTTGGACCGGTTGTCCCCCGGGTACCGGACAGTGCTCGTGCTGCACGATGTCCAGGGCCTGACCCACGACGAGATCGCGGACAGAATGGGTGTCGCCGTCGGCACGTCGAAGTCGCAGTTGCACAAAGCCCGGGCCCGGATGCGCGATCTGTTGTCGCCGGGCCAGGAGAGAAACGAAGCGGGAAACCATGCCTGATCATTTGAACAGAGAGCAGATTTCGGCCCTTCTGGATGACCCGGAAGGTGTACCGAGCGGTCTCGACCACGTCGACACGTGTACTGAGTGCGCGCGTGAGTACGAGCAGATGAGTCGAATGCGCATGGCGCTGTCAGGCTTGCCTGAGCTCGAGGCTCCGGCCGGCGAATGGGATGCCATCCAGGAGAAGCTCGGACTCGAACCCCTTGGCCAGCCGGTCGCCACGTCGATATGGAGGCGAGCCGCGGCGTGGCCGCTCCAGGTGGCGGCTGTAATGGCGCTTTTCGCGGCCGGCCTGATGGTTGGGCAGCGCATCAGTCCGAACCCGGACGTTACACAGCAGCAGGCAACTACAGCCGCCGCGGATGGGGCGATTGCGACCGACCCGGAATCGTCCCTGGCGATCGAACCAGCCGAGGCGTACCTGCGAACGGTAGCGGATCTTCAGCAACACCGGGACGGATTTGATGAGTTGGGCGCCAGCCAGGCTGGGCCCGCGGCCGTCGCAGAGAGAATCACGCACCTGGACGGGATGATCGATGCTTCGCGTGCCGCCCTGCGGGAGGCGCCGGCTGACCCGGTGCTCAACAACTTCCTGTTCCAACTGGTGGATGAGCGAGATGACCTGGCCGTGCAGCTGGATCAGACCCTGCGCATGACCGCCGCCGAGTATTGAGATCGAGATGATGACGGTACGCAAATATAGGAGAGCCAGCCTTCCGAGCTGGGCCATCGGGTGGATCACCGCGGTGTTGATGGCGTCGGGGGTTGAACTGGCGGCGCAGGAAACCGAGTTGACCTGGGTTCCGCAGGAGAAGGCTCGTATCGGAGTTCTCCTGGAAGAGATGTGCGAAACGGTGCTCACCACGGCCGACGTCGTGTGCGACAGGCCTCCGGTAGTGACTTCCGTGGTGGTTGACGGGCCGGCGGACGCGGCCGGCGTGAGGGCCAGGGACA
>JBATJK010000186.1:0-2815 GCA_049668445.1 Gemmatimonadota bacterium | reverse complement strand
TGCAACCGCTCGGAGCTGGACGAGCCGCTCTCCATCAACGCGATGGAGAGATTTCTCGGAGACTGGGCCATCGACACCGGGGTGCCACTGGCCCCGGTCGACCCGGACGAGCGGGAGGAGTGGATCGGCGTGGTGGGCGCCGGCCCTTCCGGACTTTCGTTCGCCTATCAGATGGCTCGCCGCGGATATCGCGTCACCGTCTACGAGAGCAAGGAGAAAGCCGGGGGCATGCTGCGCTACGGCATCCCCGACTACCGCCTTCCCCCGCGCATTCTCGACGCCGAGATCGACCGCATCTTCGACCTTGGCGTCGAACTCCAGCTGAACACCGTCGTGGGACGGGACATTCCGCTGGAGGAGTTGAGGACCAGGCACGCCACCGTGTACCTCGGCATCGGGGCCCAGATGGGGCGCGGGCTCGGCATCCCGGGCGAAGAGGGTCCGTCGGTGTGGACCGGCACGGATTACCTGGCCGGCGTCAACTGCGGAGAGTCCGTCGATCTCGGCGACCGGGTGGTAGTCGTCGGCGGCGGCAATACGGCAGTGGACGCGGCCCGCACCGCCCGCCGGACCGGAGCAGCGGTCACGATCCTGTACCGGCGGTCGCGGGAGGAAATGCCGGCGATCGCCGAAGAGATCGACGACGCGCTCGAGGAAGGCATCGAACTCGTGCTGCTGGCCGCGCCCATCCGGATCGAGCGACTCCCCGACGGTACTCTGGCCGAGCTCGTTGCCTGCCAGATGAAGCTCGGAGAGCCCGACGAGTCGGGGCGACGGCGCCCGATCGCCATTCCTCACTCCGAGTACTCGATCCCTGCCGATTCCGTGATCGCGGCCGTGTCGCAGGCCCCCATCCTGGAGGGCTTCGAGGCCCTGGACCGGGACGGGAACTGGCTCGTGACCGACGCAGCCGGATCCATTGGCGACGGGCTCCTGTCAGGGGGGGATGCCCTCGGCCTGGGAATCGCTGGGAACGCGATCGTGCAGGGTCGGCGGGCGGCGGAAGAACTGCACGCCCGGCTGCGCGGACTCTCACCGTCCGAGGTGAAAGCCGACAGGCGGGTCAACGGTCGGCCCGAAATCGGCTCGGACCAGGTCATGCTGGACTACAAGCCCGAGACCCCGGCGGCACACGCGCCGAAGCTCACGGGCGCCGAGCGCGTGGAGATGGGCGAGGCCGAGGTCGCCGGCACGATCACCGAGGAGCAGTTCCTCGCCGAGGCCAGCCGCTGCTACTCCTGCGGATCGTGCTTCGGGTGTGAGCAATGCTCCATGTTCTGCACACCTGGCTGCTTCACGAAGCTGGAAGAGGTCGGACCCGGAATGTACTTCACGCTGACGCTGGACCAGTGCGAGGAATGCGGGAAGTGCGTCGAGGTGTGCCCGTGTGGCTTCCTGGAAGTGACCCGGCCGAGCGAGGCGCGCGCCTGAGACCAGGGCCGCCGACGACTACATGAGGGCCAGAAACGCGATTCCCACCAGGACCAGCCCGTGCGCCAGCTGGTCTAATCCGAGGACCGTCCAGAAAACGCGTTGATTCGGATCGCCCAGTGCCGGGCGCCGGACGCTCATCTTCCCGCGGAACCAGTCGAGCCCCAGGTGTGTCCAGAACTCGACGGTCGCGGCCGCCAGGATGAGCATCGGAACCGGACGAGCGATCGCAACCACCGCGACCCCCACCAGCACCGCATGCACCAGCGCGTGAAGCGCGATTGGGCCGATCGGCGTCCCGCTGAGCTTCGCTTCCTGCATACGGGCAGTCGCCAGGGGCGTGAAGTCACCCAGGAAATGCCCCACGAACAGGAAGATGAGGAGAGTGGCTGCCTGGTCTGTCATGGCTGCCCCCCCTCGTGCGCCGGCAGTGGCCCGAACAGCACCGAGTACATGACCCGGTAGACATCGGTATTGTCCAGGGTGCCGTGGACCTGGGCCGCTCCGAGGCCGTCGGCCCTCATCAGGATGCCACCACTCACATCGTGGTACTGGGCCCAGACGACGGTGAAGGGGTGACGGACGCCGCCGGCATCCGGAGCGGCCATGAACGGCCTGCCGTTGGTGCCCTCGACACCATCCATGGGGGCTCCGTTCGCGGCGTACGCCGGAACCGTGTCCGTGGCGACCGGTTCGCCGAACACCTGCAGGCCTCCCGCATCGCTGTCCGAGGTCATGACCATCAGTGTGTTCGGGTTCTCGGCGATGAACGCCCGTATCGCGCCGATGGCCTCGTCCGCCCTCTGCCCCGCGATGATCTCTCCCATGGCGTTGTTGGCGTTGGACATGTTGTCGGATCCCTCTTCCTCCGAAACGAGGAAGAACCGCCGCCCGCTCCGTGACAGCACGTCGAGCGCGACCTGCGTCATCTCGGCGATCGTGGGAGCTTCCGCCGGCCAGGCCACCAGCCCCTGTTCCAGCAGGCGCTCCTCTGGCTGATCATTGAACGTGTGGTAGCTCGCGAAGAGGCCGAGCACCTTCGTCGTGGTATCCGGCAGTGAGAGCAGTGCCGCTCGGGTGCGCACCACCGTATACCCGCGCTCCCGTGCCTCGGCAATGAGGTCTCGTCCGTCCTTTCGGGCACCCTGGCCGTACACGCCCTCGACTCCTTCGGGAACGAAGTACTTCTCGCCGCCGCCGAGGATGACTTCGGCCCCGGATTCGAAGATCTGGAGTGCAATCTCCTCATGCGCGTAACGCTCCGGGTGGCTCGCGGCGAAGACCCCGGAGCCAGGCTCCGTGATGGTTCCGCTGTTCACCATGCCCACCGCCAGGCCGGCCGCTTTCGCTTCCTGCAGAATGCTCCCCTCGAACCCGGACGCTG
>JBATJK010000185.1:0-2316 GCA_049668445.1 Gemmatimonadota bacterium | reverse complement strand
CCCCAGTCCGTGCGGCTGTGCCTGCCGAAGGGAGCGGTGACGAACTGCAGGAGGACGAAAGTGCATACTCCGATGCCCGTCCAGACCGCGATCAACAGCAGAAACGTCGATTCCGAGATCATGCGGTGAGAACTTAGTGCGGCGGGAAGGGCCGCGCGCCCGGGCGACGCGCGGCGTGTCCGGAATCAGCCTTTACTGCAGGACCTCGATGCTCCCGAGGGCCGACACCAGGCGGATCTCGAGGTGGTGCGACGCTGAATCCCAACCGGGCGACTGCCAGCCACCGTCCACCTTGGTGTAGTCCGGCGCGTCGAGGGCCGAAAGAAAGCCGCTCTTGGTGATCCGCACGCCCAGGTCTTCCGGGAATACCAGGGTGAGACTGCCGAGTCCCATCTTGATGGATGCCGAAGCGTCTGCCGACCAGTCACCGGTGAAGTCAAGGGTGACATCCCCGACCCCGCCGTTGAACGTCAGTTCCTCGAAGCGGGCGTTTCCCAGTCCCGATGCGGAGAACTCCGCCGCGCCGACCGCCATTTCGAGATGCTCCATGCCGACCGGATTCACCGTGTCGAAGCGGATCTCCGTCTCGGAGGCCCCGGTCTTGTAGACCAGCCCGGTGAGCGGGATCCCGCTCAGATCCACTTCACTCAGCGCCGCGCCGGCCGCGATCCGGAGATCGGTGGGCACGACCTGGCTGAGTCCGAGCTCGAGGAAGCCGTGCTCGTCGCCCTCGAAGTCGATATCCATGTCCCCATCGTCACCGAGGCCCTTGAAGCCGAGCTTTAGACGCGCCGTGCTGCCGTCCACGGACCAGTCGCGCTCGGGGCGCATGCGGGCCGCGTCGTACTTGAGGTGCGTGTCGTACAGCAGACCGCCGTCCGCCGGCCCCACCCTGAGCTCTCCAGCGATGTACTCCACGTCGACGGTCACCGACTCGATGGCTCCGGCCTGCCGCCGGGCCCGGACCTCGGTCCAGTCGGCTTCCTGGGCCGCGAGCGGAGCGCCGGCCGCGAGAAACGCCGCGGCAGCGACAATCGACTTAAGCACTGGCTTCACCCTCGGAGTCGAACGAGTCGGACGCCGAGAACAGGTCGTCGAACTCGGCCTGCGTCGCGCGGCCCCTGCGGCCGCCCGCGCGGGTGATGATGATGGCGCCGAACCCGGTCGTCACCGCGGCCCAGGTCAATACGCCGGCCGCGAAGAACATCAGGCCGCGTACGAATCCGAGCATCCCCCCGAGCATGTACAGCGCCGACCCGATCGCGAACGGGGCCAGCAGGAAGAGCAGTCCCTTGAACACGTAGTGGTACGCGCTCGACCCCTTGAGCTGGTTGAACCGCTCCATCCAGCCGAAACGCTGCTCTTCGACCGCCTCCCCGACCGCGTGCGCCACGGCCAGATAACCGGCCGGAATCGCGAGCGCCACGGCGAGGGCGTAGACCGGAATGACCAGCCACGTCACGATGCCGACCACGAGCAGAAGCAGGACCGGCAGGACCAGCAACTGGCCGGCCAGTCCGACGCCGAACGATCGAACGGTGTCCGCCCGGATCACGCCGGCCGCTACTTCGAGGCGCGAGCGGAAGAAATACACCACCACGAATCCGATGGTCGACAGGGCCAGGAGCCACACGATCGAGGCCATGATCCCGCTGATCGCGTGCCCGATGTTGTGGCCGATGGATCCGAAGAAGCCCCGGTTGCCCGAGCGCACGTTGACCCGAACCGGAATGTCGATCTCGTCCGCGATGTCGACCTCGAAGTCGCCGGATACCAGGCTGCCGAGATCTCCCGCCAGCAGCGAGACCATCTCGCCCGCAACCGAGCCTCCGGCGTCCACGATGTCGCCGCCGACCTGCAGAATGTCGCCCGACACGTTGGCCGAGGGTCCCAGTGTCAGCGTGCCATCGAGCACGAGGACGTCGCCGTCCACCGTGCCCTCGAGATCCAGGTCCCCGGAAAGAAGCGCCAGGTTACCCTCGACAAGCTGATTGGCCTCCAGGGTGTAGTCGTCGTGCACGATCAGGGCGAGGCCGTCTTGCAGTCCCTCCACCTGACCGCTCAGGATTTCCAGCTGGCGCGCCAACAACTCGACGCCGCGCGTGAGCTCCTCGAGCGAGGTGATTCTGCCGGGAGCGATGGGCACCGGGCCCCCGTCCGCGACATGGATCGTCGCAGCTTGCGGAAGTGCCGCCGCCACCGTGCGGTTCGAGTTCTCCGCCAGTCGGTCGAACAGGGCCTCGAGCGCGCTGCCTGAAGAGGCCTCCGCATCACCGCTGGCATCCGGAACCCATTCGGCCAGTCGACCGGCCAGTC
>JBATJK010000184.1:0-3285 GCA_049668445.1 Gemmatimonadota bacterium | reverse complement strand
GTGCTCGAGCAACTCGAACGGGTCGGCAAGAAGTACGGTGTCCTCGGACACGGGATCGGGGTTGCGTGACAGGCTCCCGGGACGTCCAGGTCATTCCGGCGGACGGCAAGAAGGAATTCCGCCAGTTTCTCGATCTGCCATATCGAATCTACGAAGGTGACCCGAATTGGGTAGCGCCGTTGCTCCGGGACATGAAGGTCATGTTCGACCCGGACAAGCATCCTTTTCACAAGCACTCCGAGGTGCAGCCGTTCATCGCCGTGCGTGACGGCGAGACGGTCGGCCGGATAGCGGCGATTCACAATCGGAACCACGTCGCCTACCACAATGAGTCCGTCGGGTTCTTCGGGTTCTTCGAGTGCGTGGACGAGCAGAAGGTGGCGAACGCGCTCCTGGCCACCGCGGCCGATTGGGTACGGGATCGCGGGCTCGAGGTGATACGCGGCCCGGCCAACTTTTCGACGAACGAGAGCGCGGCGCTGCTGGTCGAGGGATTCGATCGTCCAGCGACGATCATGATGCCGTACAACCCCGAGTACTACGAGGACCTGATCGTCAATGCGGGGTTCCACGCCGCCATGGACATGGTGGCCTACTACCTGGACAACAGCATTCCGCCGGACTTCCTGCTCAAGCGTGAAGAGCGACTGGCGAAGAGACTGAACGTGTCCCTTCGCACGCTGAGGAAGGAGGACTTCGCGGCCGAGCTCGATCGCGTACTGCTCGTGTACAACAAGGCCTGGGAAAAGAACTGGGGCTTCGTGCCGATGACGGACGAGGAGATCCGGTTCATGGCGCACGAGCTCAAGATGGCCGTGATGAGGGACCCCGAGCAGGTCATCTTCGTGGAGAACGCGGAGGGAGTACCCATCGGTTTCGCACTGTGGCTGAAGGATTACAACCAGGCCCTGATCAAGGCGCGCGGACGCCTGTTTCCCTTCGGCCTCATGAAGGTGCTCCGGCGGTCGAAGAAGATCGACATGTGCCGGGTTCTGACCCTCGGCCTGGTCGAGGAATACAGGGGCAAAGGCATCGACTCCCTCCTGATCCTGCGGATTTTCCGGGAAGGGGCGGCGAAGGGAATGACCCGCGGCGAGTTCGGGTGGATACTCGAGCACAACTACGCCATGCGGAAACCGCTGGAACGACTGGGGTCGAACGTGTACAAGCGATACCGCATGTACGATAAGGGCCTCGACTCTGGTGTCTGACACCACCCACACCGTTCTACTTACCGGGGCTACGGGCTTCCTGGGCAGCCACGTGGCCGACGCGCTCGTCGCGGAAGGCTGGACCGTCAGGTGCACGGTCCGCAAAACCAGCAACCTCCGTTGGATCGAATCTCTCCCCGTAGAACGCGTTGTGGCCGACCTCCGTTCGGCCGAGGCGCTGGCGGCCGCGCTCGAGGGAGTCGATGTCGTCGTTCACTCGGCAGGTCTCACCCGTGCGAAGTCAGACGCGGACTACCAGCGAGTGAACGCCGAAGGCACCCAGACACTGGCCCTCGGGGCCGTCGAGGCCGGGGTGGGCCGGTTCGTTCTCGTGAGCAGCCTGGCGGCACGTGGTCCCGACAGGCGAGTCAGCGATCCGGGTCCGCCGGGCGATAGACCCACGAGCGCGTACGGCGAAAGCAAGCTGGCTGGAGAGCGCCGCCTCTTCCAGGTCCTGTCCGAATCGGGTGGGGCGATGCAGGGAGTGATTCTGAGGCCCGGAGGCATCTACGGCCCGAGGGACGAGGACTCGCTGAACCTGTTCAAAGTGGCCAGAACAGGAATGATGCCGGTTCCGACCGCGAAGGGCCGGTTGCAGCCCGTGTATGTGAAGGACGTGGCCGAGGCGGTCATGCGCGCGGTGGCGCGGCCGAATGTGGACCTGAAGCCGATCCCTCTCGTGGGTCCCGAAATCGTGAGTTGGGCCGACATGGGAGAGGCCCTGGGCAACGCGGTCGGGAAGCCGCTTCGCCTGGTCAAGATTCCGGATCCTCTGTGGCAGGTCAGTGGCGCCGTGGCCGAGGCCGCGGCACGACTGATCCGGATGCCTCCCCAGTTCGATCGCCGTACGGCGGACGACCTCTCCCGCCTGGACTGGACGGCCGACCCCCGGGAAGCCGAGGCGTCACTCGGGTGGCGTGCGAGCACCCACCTGCGCGCGGCGATGGAAGAGACGGGTCGCTGGTACCGCGAACACGGATGGCTCTAGAAGCCTCCCCAGTCCACGAACAGGCTTCCAATGATCAACGAGTTCAGAGCAGAGACGGCGATGAGCAGCCGCGGGCCGCTGGCGGTGGACTACCTCGTGCTCGCCTACCTGGCGGCCACGGGTATGGTGGCTCTGACCAGCCTGAGCGGGATGGGCCTCGGGATCGCTGCGGCGCACGTGGTCGGCATGGGCCTGATCTGGTGGTTGGCGTCGCTTCCGCTTCCTTCGCACGGACTCGCGCTGTTCTTCCGGTTGTTCTATCCGGTGGCGCTCACGCCGTTGCTGTACATGGAGCTCGCGCCGCTGAACCAGGTGCACGTAGCGGGCTATTTCGACGCCACGGTGATGCAGTGGGAGGAACTGCTGTTCGGCACCCAGTTGGCGACGGTGTTCAGTGAGTGGTATGGACGGCTCTGGTTCTCGGAAATGCTCCACCTGGGCTATTTCTCGTACTACTTCATCGTCCCCGGCGCGGCGGCGACGGCGTACCTTCTCAAGGGACCGCGCGCGCTCGAGCGGGCCTCGTTCACGATCGCCCTGGCCTTCTTCATCTGCTACCTGTGTTTCTCGGTCTTCCCCGTGGCGGGCCCCCGCTACGACTTTCCTCAAATTGCCGGCGAGGCCGCCAACGGCAAGATGTTCGCGCTGGTTCACGCGATACTCGAGTCAGGATCTTCCAAGGGTACGGCGTTTCCCTCGTCGCACGTTGCGGCCACGCTGTCCGCCTGGTTCGCCACGGGACGCGAGAGCAAGCGCGTCTTCTGGATCATGGCGCCCTTCGCGGTGTCTCTAGCCCTTGGAACGGTATTCGGACGGTTTCACTACGGGATCGACGCCACCGTCGGGCTCATCGTGGCGATCGCCGCCTATCTTGCGACGCCGTGGCTGATGCGGCGCCTCGAAGGCGGCAACCCCGAGAGCTGATCGTGGCGGTTCCGTGAGGCAACCGTAGTACCCCTCTGCCCGTCCAAATACTGACGAACACGAAAAGCGAGGCGAATGTCTGACGCTCAGCTGATCGCGGCGGCCCGGGAGGGCGATCGCCGCGCGATGGCAGCCCTCTACACGGCGCATAGCGGCCGCGTG
>JBATJK010000183.1:0-6215 GCA_049668445.1 Gemmatimonadota bacterium | reverse complement strand
CTGCTCGCGATTTTCGTCCTCTACCTGTTCCTGCGGAACGGCTCGACTACGTCGATCATCGCCCTCTCGATCCCCATTTCGGTGATCGCCACCTTCGGGCTCCTGTACTTCACCGGCCTCACCCTGAACCAGATGACCTTCGGCGGGCTGGCGCTGGGCATCGGCCTGATCGTGGATAACGCGATCGTCGTAATCGAGAGCATCGTGCGGCAAAGGCAGCAGGGGAAGCGGTCGCTCAAAGACGCGGCCCTGGTCGGCACCCGGCAGGTGTCGGGCGCGATCGTGGCCGCCACCCTCACGACGTGCGTGATCTTCCTTCCCGTGGTGTTCATGCGGACCACCAGCGGGCAGCTGTTCCAGACCCTGGCGCTCGTCGTCGTCTTCGCGCTCGCCTGCTCGCTGCTCGTCGCTCTCACCCTCGTGCCCATGCTGGCCAGCCGGTTCATGACCGTGAAGCCGGCTGGCGAGGACGAGGCGGAAGTCGGCGCGGCGGCTCCGCGAAGCTCGCGCTTTCAGGCCTGGTTCGAGCGGCTCGAGAACGGGTATGCCGCCCGGCTCGACGGGGCTTTCCGTCACAAGGGCAAGGTGCTCGGAGGGACGGCGGCCCTCGTCGTCGCGTCCGTCGTCGCCATCCCGTTCGTCCCGGTGGAGCTCGCGCCGCAGCTCGACAGCGACGAGATCGACATCAGCCTCGAGATGGGACGAGGCATCAATCTCGCGGTGTCGCGCTCCTACCTCGAAGAGTTGGAAGCGCTGGTGCGGCCGCTCGTCCCGGAGGCCGATGTCAAGTCGATCGCGACGGAAACGTGGGGCGACAACGCGTCGATCGAGATTCGCCTCAAGTCGGCGGACCAGCGCTCGGTGGACCCGACTGAGCTGGCGGACCGGATCCGGACGGCCACCGTGGGACAGGTCCCGGGGGCCGAGATCCGCGTGCAGGCGCAGTCGGGCCTGTGGATCCTGCGCCGCCTGTTCAGCGCCGGCGGCGGAGACGAAGACGTCGAGATTCAGCTCCGGGGATACGACCTCGACATGTCCGCCGCCCTGGCGGCCGAGATCAAGCGGCGGGCCGAGATGGCGGAGGGCATCGTGGAGGCCCGGGTCAGCCGGCGCGAGGGTCGTCCCGAAGAGAGCATCCAGTTCGACCGCGACCGCATCTACGATCTCGGACTCTCCGTGCAGGAAGTCGGGCGGACGATCCAGACGAACGTGGGCGGCAGTCGGGCCGGGTACTTCCGCGAGGGCGGGGAACAGTATCCGGTGACCGTGCGTCTCCGACCCGAGGACCGCCTCACCCTGCAGGACCTCGACGCCATCGCGGTGCGCACACCCGCCGGCGAAATGGTGCCCATATCGGCGCTGGTGCGCCGCGAGAGTGGCCGGGGGCCGACCGAGATCCGGCACGTGAACGGCCAGAGGGTCACCTACATTACGGCGAATCTCGAGAGCGGCGTCGCGCTCGGCGACGCGGTGGAGAATGTGCGCACCGAGCTGGCCAGTTTTCAGCTTCCCGACGGCTTCTCCATCGTATATGGGGGCGCGTACCGGGAGCAGCAGGAGGCGCGCCGCGACTTCATCATCGCGATCCTCATGGCCCTGGCGCTCGTCTACATGGTGATGGCCGGGCAGTTCGAGCGCTTCCTGGACCCGCTGATCGTCATGTTCAGCGTGCCCCTGGCCCTGGTCGGCGTCGTTCCGACCCTGTTGATCACCGGCACGACCCTGAACGTGCAGAGCATCATGGGGCTGGTGATGCTGATCGGGATCGTGCTGAACAACGCGATCGTGCTGGTGGACTACCTGAACCTGAAGCGGCGAGAGGAAGGGTTGCCGATCCGCGAAGCGGCGATCGAAGCGGCGCGCCTGCGTCTTCGGCCCATCCTGATGACGACGCTGACCACGGTGCTCGGCCTGCTCCCGCTCGCCATCGGCATCGGGGTAGGGGCGAACCTGCAGGCGGCGCTGGCGCGGGTGGTGATCGGCGGGCTGCTGGCCTCGACGGTGATCACCCTGGTGCTGATCCCGACCCTGTACCTCAGCGCTCACTACGGTCTGGCGCGGGTGCGGGCCTTCGGCGGTCGGCGGGCGCGTGCCGAGGGGAGCGTCGCGGAGGTCGCGGGCTGACGCGAGGTGCGCGCGTTTGAAATAGCCACCGCGTCGATGGGAAGTGCAGCGACAGGATGAGCCTCACGCCGTGGACCAGCCGACCTCGTCCGGCAGCGCGACCTGCCCGCGCAGCTCGAAGGTGACCGGGTCTCTCGCCTCGAGCGTCCGCGTGTCGCCGCGCAACAGAAGAAGGAGATCCCAGTCGGAACGCGAACGGGGGGCCAAGCGACAACCCCACGTCTTTCGACCACAGGGGCCGTTGGTGTCGGTGGGCAGTCTCACGTCGACGCGATCGATTCGCCCGTCCAGCACCGCGAGGGTGTCGGACTCGTTGATGACGACGTCCCCCGCTCTGAACATCCCGTCTGAGGCCGTGATCTCAACCATGCCACCCGCCCACTGATCCTGCGGTTGTCCTACGAACGCAGGCGGATTCGGGATTGTAGTGGGTTGATCTCCACAGCCCGGGAGCGCCAGCGCGACCAGAACGGCCAGGAGGAGAAGTCTCCGAATCGCTGTTTGCACTTCTGGGAAGATATCTTCCCAGAGCTGTTGGAGCGGTTTTGAGAGGTGCCGTCAGCAGCAGGTGCCGTGCAGACGTGTCAGGGAAGGGGGCGCGGGGTCTTTCCGGCACTCGACAAAAAGAGAGAGGCGCCCCCACGAGCGGGACGCCTCTCTCCGTTTCCGACCGTTGTCAGCTTTCGCCGAGATTAAAGCGCGAAAGCCACTCCGCCCTGGAACGTCCAGTTGCGGTTCTTGAGGTCGCCCACCACGTCTGACGCATTGTTGATGTTGCTCAGGTCGAAGTTGTACCGGCCGTCCACCCACAGCGAGATCGAGCCGAGGTAGAGCGCGACGTCCGCACCGGCGATGCCCGACCAGGAGGTGCTTTTGACATCGTCCCCACAGTCCGTTCCGTTCGAGTCGCACCCCGTGTTGAACCCGAGACCGACGCCGCCGAACACGCTCGGCTTGATGATCCCGAGCGGGATGCCTGCCTTGAGCACCGCCGGGATCTCGAAGTAGTCAAGGCTCAGGTCCTCGACCGCCGAACCGACGTCGAGCTCTGCGCCCTTCTGCGTGTACTGACCCGCGACCTGGAGGCCCAGGATTCCCCAGTCCCAGTTGACGAAGACGCCGCCCGCGAAACCGGTGGTATTGCTCTTGTCGAATGTGTCCTGGATATCGCCGGACACACTCGCGACGGAGACTCCGCCCCGAACGCCGAGCTCCGTTCCGTGCTGAGCTTTCGCCTGCGTCGTGACGAGGGCCAAGCCGACCAGGGCCAAGACAGACGAACGAACGAAATAGCGCATGATTCTGCCTTTCTGTCTAATGGAATACATAAACAAAGGGGTAACAATTGACGGACACACGGTATACGCGCGCCGGCCAACCGTCAAGGGCTTGCTGCAAGCCGTATCGCGCACAGGCGAAGCGGACCCGCCTGACGTCTTGCCGCTATCTTACCCTGAGGACTAAGCTTAAGAGACAGGCAGTGACCCGAAGAACCAGCTGGGAGATAAGCGTGCGCTCGACCTTCGTAACCACTTCGCGCACCTGCGTTTGCGTGCTGAGCGTCCTGCTCGGATCCGTGGTGTTTCCGACGATATTTGCCACTCCGCTTGCAGCTCAACAGGAAGATGCTGCGCCCACGCTGACGGCGGGCCGCCTTCTCACCCTGGTGAAGGGCGACCGGGCGGCCGAGGTGAAGGAGCCGTTTCGCGCCATCGTGGTGGACGACGGGAGGATCTTCCTCACCGACACCCGGAAGGGCGACGTGCTGTGGTTCGACCAGAACCTGGTGTGGAAGGGCAGTCTCGCGGCCCTGCACCCGGCGCGGGCTCTCGGGAGTCCCGTCCGAACGGTGGCGGACTCGCGCGGGCGCATCTACGTAGCTGACTCCGAGAACCGCCGCATCCACTGGTTCATCGACGATCGGTTCGGCGGATCGTGGAGCGGACGCGGCGAAGAGCCGGGCCGCTTCGACTCGCTGGATGACATCGCGGTCGATGCTGACGACATGGTGTGGGCGGCCGACGGCTCGCGCGGCGTCCTCAACGTGTTCACGCCGGACGGTCTCCTCGAGCGGGTCGTCGTCGGCTTCGGCGCCGTGGGCTTCGAGAAGCCGACTCTCGTGGCGGTGGACCCGGCCGGGGGCGTGTACGTATGGGACGCGGATCGGAAGGTCGTGGTCGCCGGAGACATGGCCGGGGCGCACCGGTGGACGTTTTCTGTGGAAGCACGGCTGGGCAGCAAGAAGCTCTTCGACCTGCAGGTCGATCCGACAGGGATCCTGTTCCTCGTCCTCGACGACAAGTCGCGCGTGGCGGTGGTGAGCCCGACGGGCGGAGAGCTGGGCGAGCTTTTCGGTTCGTCCGGAACGCCGGCCAGCTACGATCGCCTCACAGGGCTCTCGATCTCGGCTTCCCGTGGCGTGATGATGGCGGTCGATCAGAAAGACCTCGTGGTACAGGAAATACGCGCCGTGTGGCCGGACACCGCTGCCTTCCTCGAACCGGCGCCGCGCGCTTTCGCCGCTTTCGCGATCGACACCATCCAGGCCCAGGTCCTTGCCGTGTCTCCCGGGCCCGAAGGCACGGCCGACGATGAGCGCTGGTTGGTTCGGGACGGGGGCGGTCTCGCCATCTTCGATCCGGCGGCCAGGGAGTTCGGCGACGTGGTGCTCGCCGAGCTGCCGAAGCCGCTGGTTACCATGGGCATGGCCGATGGATTCGTGCTGGTGGGGGCGGACCGCAGCATGCGGGTCCTGTCGCGCTCCGGCCAGGTAGTGACTTCGCTGCCAGCGGCCACGGCCGGCGGCGAGCTGAAGCGACCTGCGGCCCTCGCGTGGCGGGCCAGCGACGGAGCGATCGCCGTATACGACCGCGACGACGACGAGATCCAGATTCTCTCCTCGGACGGAGCCTTCCAGCAGCGCGTCGGACGCAAGGGTGTGGGCCCGGGAGAGATCTCGAAGGCCGTCGCGATGACGTTTGATCACGCGGGTCACCTGTTCGTGGCGGACCTCGAGGGCTCGCGCATCCAGGACTTCGACGAGTACGGCGTCTTCGTTACAGGCGCGCCTCCGGTCACCATCAATCGCGACGCCGGCAACGTGGCCCTCGGCATGGGCGCGGACGCCTGGGGACGCAGGTTCATTCTGGACGAGGCCACCGGCACCGCCGCCCAGATCGGCGCGGACGGCGTGGAGTGCCAGGTCGGAGCCCCCTGGGTCATGGGCCCGGTCACAAATCTCGCCGTGACCCCGGGCGGAGACATGCTGATCGGCGGCGGCGCGGAGACCAGCTTCCGCACCGTCCGCTTCCGCTGCGTGGGACCGCCGCCCACCCCGCGCGGCCTTCGCCTCACGCTAGACACCGGACCGTCGGGTGGAGCGCGGCTGTCGTGGCTTCCCGGCACCCCGGGCGCGGAGACGTTCGAAGTGTTTCGCCGCCAGGCTGGTGGCCTGGCCAGGTCCGTGACGACGTCCACAGGATCGTCTGCCGTGATCCCGCGCGAGTCGTGGAGCGAGCTGCCGGCGGAGCTGTTCGTCCGCGGAGTCAGCGAGCGTGGCGTGGCGGGTCCGCACTCCGCCTCCATCACCGACCGCCTGACCCCGGCGCTGCGCGGTCTCATGGCGGGCGACGACGTGCCGCGAGCCGAGGCACTTCTCCGTGAGGAACTGGCCGTCGCCGTGGCCGAAGACCGCGAGGACGTGGCGTCCCTCCGGGCCGTTTTCCTGCAGTCGATCATTACGCAGGGCGACTACGACCGGGCGCGTTCCGAGCTCGAGACCTTCGAGGCTACGCTCACTCCCGAGCGGGCGGCCGCCATGCGGCTCGAGATCGCGCGGGCAGCGGTGTCCGGGTCCATCCGGGCCGGCGCCGGCGAGACGGCCGTCCAATGGCTGCGCCCGATCGGCGACATGGCCCCCGAGACCCTGAGTCCGGTCGAGCGGCTGGCCCTCGAGGCCGACGCGTCGGGCGACACCGATGTCGCGGCCGAACTGATGGTGCGTCACGGGTACGAGGCCAACCTCGACGGAGTGGACCTCACCCTCGCCCTCGCCGCGGCGCAGGCGGACCTCAATCGGCCCGAGCAGGCGA
>JBATJK010000182.1:0-13380 GCA_049668445.1 Gemmatimonadota bacterium | reverse complement strand
CCGCCCCACACGGCGGCGCTCTGCACCGAGCTCATGGACTGGCGGATGAAGATGCTCTGATCGCTGGTCACCGTGAGCTCGAGATCGGAGCGGTCCTCGTTGATCCGGTCCACCTCGTCCCGGATCTCCCGGGCCACCGCGACCGTGTTGGCCCCGGACTGCTTCTGGATTCCCATGCGCACTACCGGGACGCCGTTGAGCTCGGTGAGGTTGCGCACGTCTTCGTAGCCGTCGGTGACGTCGGCCACGTCGCGCACCCGTATGGGCCGGCCGTCGCGGCTGGTGACGACGGCGGCCCGGATCTCATCGATGGAGCTGAACTCGCCCAGCGTGCGCACGTAGCGGTCGGTGAGGCCCTCCTTCACGTTCCCGCCCGGCAACTGCACGTTCTCCCGCGCCAGCGCCTGCTGAACGTCCGACGCGGTGAGACCGGCCGCTTTCAGCCGATCGCGCCGCAGCTGGACCCGCACTTCGCGGTGGATGCCGCCGTTGATCTCGATGGCCCCGACGCCAGGAATCTGTTCGAACCGCTTCCCGATCTCGCGCTCCAGGAGGCGGGTAAGCTGCTCGAGGTCCCGGGTGGAGGTGGCGGAAATCGACACGATCTCCCGAGCGTTGGGATCGAACTTCCAGATCCCGGGCGGGCTCGCCTCCAGCGGCAGGTCGTCGCGCAGTCGATCGAGTGCGGCCCGGATGTCGTTCGCCGCCTCGTCCAGGTTCGTCCCGCGTGCGAACTCGAGGCTCACGACGCTGCGGCCTTCCTCGGACCTCGACGTCATGCGCTCCATGTTCGGAATGCCGGACAGCGAGTTCTCGAGAGGATCGGTGATGATCGACTCCATCTCCTCCGGCCCGACGTTCGGATAGCCCACCCAGACCGCGAGACGCGGGAACTCGATGTTGGGCAGCAGATCCACCGGAAGGTACCGGAGACCGACGACGCCGACGGTCACCACGATCAGGAAGAACATGGCCGTGGCAACGGGCCGGCGAATCGAGATGTGAGTCAGGAAGTTCACCGGTCAGCTCCGCGCTTCGCGGGCGATCCGCTGCTGCTTCTCCATGAACTGGCGCAGGTAGTCCTCCCGCTGCAGGCCCTGAAGCGCAAGAAGATGCCGCCAGCTGATGGGGCGGACGCGGGCCCGCGGACCGCCCTCGGTCCGCTGGCCGGACAGCAGGTGCTGGCCGACGACCACCACCCAGGAACCCGGCTCGATCCCGGAGACTCCGACTACGTGCCGCCCCGAGGCCAGGACTTCGACCGGGTGGAACTCGGCGAGCGTCGGTGGCGTCATCGGGGCCAGCTCGTCGCTGTCCTCGGGCGGCATCACGATCGACACCTCGAGTCCGACGGACGGCATCAGGTACACGCCGAGCGCGCCCGTGCCCGGCTCCTCGTACAGCGCGCTCTTCGGAAGAAGCGTGGCCTGCTCGCTCTCGCCATACAGCACGTCGACGGTGACGAACATGCCGGGCAACAGGTGCTCGCCCGGGTTGTCGACATCGATCTGCACTTCGGCGCTGAACGAGCCGGGCTCGATGAAGGGCGAGACGCGCGACACTGCGGCCACGATCACCGTGTCGGCGAGGCTCTCGGCGCGAATCTCAGCCGTCTGGCCCGGACGGATTCGGCTCAGCAGCTCCTGGGTGATCGGCACGTCGACTTCCATCCGGTCGAGGCGCCCGATCGTGAACAGCGGCGTACTGGTGGTGACGTACTGCCCGACCTCGGCGTTTCGTCGGCCCACGGTGCCGTGAATCGGAGCGCGGATGATCGTCTGGCGGACCGACTCGCGGCTCCCTTCGAGCGCGGCCTCGGCCGCCCGTACCTGGGCCTCCGCCTGCGCGAGCCCCGCACGAGCGGTCGCGAGCCCGGTGCGGAGGGTCTCCAGCTCTTCCTGGCTGATGAAGTTCTCCTCGGCCAGCGGCGCCGACCGCTCGAACCGGCGCTCCAGATCGTCGAACGTCGCCTGCGCCCGCTGCCGCTGGGCCCGCGCACTCTCCAGCGAGGCCTCCGACTGACCGAGCTGGCTGCGCGAACCCTCGGCCCGAATGCGAACGAGCGGGTCCCCGGCCTCGACGATGTCGCCGTTCCGGGCCAGCACCTCGACGATGGGACCGTTGGCTTCCGGGTAGATCGCGACCTGGCCTACGGCTCGGACCGTGCCCGTGAGGCGCTCACGAAGCGGGAGCGCGCCGAACCGGGCTTCGACCGCCTCGACGGAAGGCGAGTTGTCTGCCGCAGCCGGCACGCTGCTTTCCGCCGGATTGCAGGCGGCGACAACGGCGGCCACGAGGACCGCCCACGGCGATCGGGTGACGCTGAGCGACGAGCGCATGAGAACTCCTGAAATGTCGTTTTGTCTAGCCTCTGTCAGTATAATAACGGAGATTGAGCGATCTGTCTAGTCTTTGTCTAGGTCGAGGCGCGAAGTCCGCTGAGGAGGGACCGCGAGTCGGGCGGGGCCGCGATTCGGAGGATGATCAGGCGGTCGGCCGGCGCCGCGGCGGGCGTTCGGAACGACCCGCCTCACCCTTCCGGGGTCCAGGGCTCCTCCCACTCGTCCAGCATCTGCCGTCGCCGCTCCTCCGCCTCGCGGGCGAGGCGGCGCGCCTCGCGCTCATCGGGATCCTCGATCGGCAGCAGGCGCTCCGTGGCGCGCACCTCGTAGTCGAACAGCAGGCGGCGGAGGTCTCCCAATCGGCGGAGGACGAAGGGTAGTGCCTCGGCGAGCCGGCTTTCGCTTTCGAGTCGCTGGATAAGTTCGGCGAACAGCACGAGCTCGAGGCGCACCCTATCCTCCGAGGGTGGCCCCGGACTTTGCTCTTCCTGCGGCTCGTTCGTTTCGTCCATCGTGCTCTCGGTTCGGGGGGCGCACGGACAAGGTAGACGGCCAACCGCCGCTCGCACGACCTCGGGTGACGTAGCCCCCCCCTGTTACCGCGTCGACATTTCTGGGAAGATATCTTCCCAGTACGGTCGATCGCATTCAGAGGGGTCCTCTTCCCCGCTACTTCGTTTCGTACGTCACCAAACTTTGCGGTGAATCCGTCGCCGAGCCTTGCGAATCGCCCGCTTTCTGCCAGCGTCTATTAATGCTAGTTATTTACATCATACATATGCATTTTACGTCGGATATCTTATCTAACTTCTAGCACCATTTCTCCCTTCGGCAAGCGTATTGCCACTCTCTCGCCCCGCCGGTGATCCCGACCCTGCCCAACCGGCTCCCGTTCGCAAGGGCAGGTCCCCCCAAGGGAGGCACGGAGGAAGAGATGTTCAGAAAGATCGTACGAAGCAGCATGGTGGTGCTGGCGCTCGGCTTCGCGGCATGCGACGACGTGCCGACGACGCCAACCGCGCCCGACGGCGAGACGGAGTTTGACCCAACGTTTGACGTTTCCCTTCCCCCGGACGGCGGTACCTGCCCCGACGTGTTCTACGAGCAGTCCAGACTCCTGAGCAACGGGACTACCGTGACCTGGACCAGCGTGCTGGCCGGGTTCGACTACTCCGAGGGAGCGGACTACCTGGCGGACGTTAACTGGTCCGTCGATCAGGGCACCGTGACCTTTGTCGGCCTCACGACCCGCAACGGCCCCAACACCTGGACACCCAGGCGGGACGTGGACGGAGCCATGACGCCAGGCGCGGCGGGTGACGGCACGCTCCCCGTCACGGTGAGCATGACGCCGATGCACGAGGCGGGAGAGGCCTCAGACGACGATGATGACGACGAAGACGACGGCGACTGGGCCGGGAAGATCGGTAACGGTCATTTCTGGCTGCGGGTCGAGATCGAAGGCGCCGATGGCAAGGTGAAACGGGTCAAGCTCGGCGTGAATTTCCACCTCGAAGACCCGGCAGACGGGTTCGGAACCAACTGCCCCGGTGACGATCCGCCCGTCGATCCGCCCGTCGATCCGCCAGCTGGAAACCAGCTTCCGATCGCCGACGCGGGCCCGGACGAGACGGTCACGGACAGCGACGGTGGCGGTGAGAACGTGACGCTCGACGGATCGGGCAGCACGGACCCGGATGGCTCGATCGTGAGCTACCTGTGGACCGAGGGCGGGGGCGAAATCGCCACCGGTGTCAATCCCACCGTTCTGTTCGCCGTGGGACCGCATGAGGTCACCCTCACGGTCACCGACGACGCCGGCGACACGGACACGGACGTGGTCGTGATCACCGTGGACGAGCCTCCCGCGCCTGGCGTGTCGTACGCGGCGGACATCCAGCCGTACTTCAACACGAATTGTACGGTGTGTCACGGGTCGGGAAGCGCCCGTGGGGGCGTACATCTCAACAACTGGGACAACGTGCGAGCCGGGGCGGACGACGGCACTCCGTTGGTCGTCCCTGGGAATTCAAATGACGGGAGGGCAATCCTCCTGCCCCAGATGCAGGACGGCCACCAGGGGGCTCCGCACGGCACCAACATCCTCCAGCAGATCGCTGACTGGATCGACGCGGGAGCGCTCGACAACTAGGAGATCGCAGCACGCCGGCTGAACTGGGAGGGCGGTCCGTGACGGCCCGCCCTCCTACGGCGAGCCGTGCATCGTAGTTCTGCTTGAAGCTGACAGCGACATGCTACGGAAGAAGATCCCCGCCGAGCGCGAAGGCTACCGGATCGCGATCCAAGTGACGGGAGAAATTCGGGCACTGGAGTAGAGGAAGAGGAACGCCGGGCCTCTGCTCCTAGTCCGCTTCTTTACCCCTCGGGTGTCCAGGGCTCCTGCCACTCCTCCATCATCTGCCGCTGGCGCTCGTCCGTCTCGCAAGTGAGTCGGCGCGCCTCGCGCTCTTCAGGATTGCGCGTCAGCCAGCCGGTTCTACTTCTCGAGCCTCTGAACGAGGTCGGCAAACGGCACCAGCTCAAGCCGAACTCGCTCCTCCAGGGGTGGCCCGGATTCTTGCTCTTCACGCCGTCCGCTCGAGTCGTCCACGTGCCTTCCGTCGCAGGGAATGGTGACAATCTAGCCTGGTGGAAGCTCGTCGCACGGCCTCGGACGGGCTGACGTGACCCATTGAATCGGCTCCGACCGTTCTGGGAAGATATCTTCCCAGAACTGACGAACGCGTTCGAAGGTATGTCGCGCGAATGATTTGAGTCAGCCCGACCCGCGCCGCAGGTCCGAACGACCATGCGCTCGAACGACATGGATGAGGTCAGCGGGATGCGCTAGTGCAAGACTGTCGGGACATCGCAGACTTCGGGGCCAGATCCTAGGCCGGCCCGCCTTCGTCCGGCTCCGGTCTCGCCGAATCCTGCAGGGCCGAGACCGTAGGGATCAGGTCGAGAATCTCCCGGATCAACTCGACGCGAGCCGCTTCCACCGAGGCCAGAAGCGTGGACAGCTCCGCCGGACCTCCCACGTTCTCCAGGCGATACATGAGACGCTCCGTTCGAGCCGCGAGACGGCTGGCCTCGAGCACCTGCCTGCGGAGCTTCCAGACCAGGTCCTGCAGGTTTCGAAGGAGCGGTGAAAGCAGGTTCAAAGTCTCGGACGCAGCCGCTGCCTCGACGACTTCCGGGGCCGGCAAGTGCACACTCACGAAGGTGACCGCGATCGGGCTGGGGGCGACCGGCCGGGCGCCGCCGAACGGCCGGTCCGTGATGATCAACCCGTCGATTTCGGCGAGCGGATATGCCTTCCACGCCGGAATGCCGCCGCCCTCCGCCCCATGGCCGGTACGGTAGGCGAACAGAAAGGGCGTTCCGTCCGCGCTCACTCCGTACTCGCGGGGCTCCGCCTCGACCGGCCTCTCTTCATGGACGAAGCGAACGACGCGCTTCTGGCGAATGGCCTCTTCCAGACGCCGATCCGTGGTCGCCTGGGAGGCCACGCACCCGCCAATGACACGGTGTGGATAATGCTCGGCGTGCGCGTTCCGAATGGGTATGGGAGGCCAGCAACCCTCGCAGAGCGGCTTGTGGGAAGCGCTCAGATCGCGCACGATCTCCGCCCGTTCGTCGCCCGAAGCGACCTCGATCCACGCCACGGAGTCAACGAAATCCAACATGCAGGGGTGATCCCGATGGTCTCCGAGGGACACCTCGAGATGCTCGGTACCGCCAACATGGGCCACGATCGGATCCTGCTCGGTCGCGCTGCGGCTGAGCAACACGTACACGGCGGGAACGTCTTCGCGGCTGGCATGCCAGTCCGAGACACTAAAGTCGTACTCTGCGCGGGACGCCCCGCGCAGGGTCAACTGGTCTGCTTGACGCATCGCGTGCCTCTCTCGCGCATGCCGGTGGGAGCAGTATTTGAATGGAAATATCCACGATCTTCTGCCCGGGTCAAGGATGAAGACGGGGCTGCGAGGCTGGGGGATCAACATCCCGGCTGGGGCTTCAGGGCGTTATACTTGAGTATGGAGCCCTATTGCACCGGGATTCAGGAAGGCGAGCCAGATGTCCGATCTGCGCCGTTCAGCCCCCCGAAGACTACGATTCCTTGCCCTCACACTAGTTCTCGGACACCCGGGCTGCGCCGATAGTCCCACCGTCCCGGATCCGACACAGTTCTCCGCATCCCCCAACGAACAGTGGGCGGGCGGTCCCGTGACCGTGACCGCCTCAGGCGGGGCCTTCGAGGTCGGGGACGTCATCGCTCGCGGAAGCGACACGCTCGCCGTCGTCGAGGGGAGAGTGCAAAGCGTGGCCCTGCGTGTCCCCGCGGACGCCAACGGCCCGACCACGCTCTCGGTGAGCCGAGCCGGAAGGTCGCTCGGGGACGTAGTGCTCGAGGCTTACGGCTTCGAGGGGCTTCGCGTTTACCCCGGCCTCATGAGCGATATGATCAGCGATTTTCCCGTCCCGAACGGGGTCTCCGTAGTAGCACGCAGGTACGAGGAGGGCTGCTGCGGTGATACAGGGGGCGGATTCGTCTGGATCTACCCGTCGACGGGCCAGCACCGCGCGTTTGCCAGCACGCCGGATCTCGCGGATCTGTTTCGGGTGGGGGTGGACCCGCTCGTACCGGAGGTCTACTACGAGTACCGCTTCGGAACGGAGTCGGAGTGCGTCCAGGAGTCCAACTGCGACCTCGTTCATCGGGCCCGGATCGTTGGTGGCGACCTGGTCGACCTCGGCTGGGTCGAGAGACCGTGCAATCGGTGGGGATGCCAGCCCCTCGTGGGCGATACCTGGATTGCGCTCGATGGTGCGCTGACCTGCCAGGTGGTTCCGACTCCGAACGGCGAGACATGCGAGTACATCAACTCGGACTTCAACGCAGACGATCCGCTGGGCCTGGAGTACCTGTGGTCAGAGGACGTGGCGCTGTTGCTGGGGCCTTCGATCGCCATTCGTATCTCCACCGGAGAGAAGATCTACTCGGTCCCCGAGTTCTCCTATTCCGTGGCCGTCGACGAGACCCGCGGCCTGTTCTACCTGAGTGCCCGGATCCTCGAGCGGCTGGACGAGTCCATGCGAGTCGAAATCCTGGCCGTGCGCGGAGACGACGGATCAGAAGAACGTACCTTCGGGCTGACGCTCACCTGCCCGGGGGACTCGTCTGGACCCACCTCATGTTCGGAGCCTGACCTGGCGTATGACGAAGCGCGGGACCTGCTGTATCTGCTGCGCAGCGACACGCGAACGCTGGAGGCGAGGGATCCCGTGACCTTCGAGCTGCTGGGGCAAGTCGCGCTGCCGGTCGAGGTCGGAGACTGGTACTTCGCGCGCGTACTCGTTGACGATTTCACGAAGCACGTGTTCATCGTCCTCGCGTCTGCAACGCTCTGGGATCCGGGATTCGGGGACTACCGACCAGCGTCCGGCACGCCAGTGGTCGAAATACGGCTGCCCCCACCTTAGGCTAAGGGTGGATTCCGGTCTTGCCACGCTCGTCGAGGCTCGAAGGGATGCGCTGGACGGCTCGAGAGGGACCCGTCACGGTGAACCGCACTGGGGCCAGTCCACGCGGTCTACTCGCCCTCGTCGTACAGGTGCGTCCCCGCCGACTGCACGATCTTCCAGCCGCTATCGAGGCGCTTCACCACGTATAGCCAGGTCCCGTGGGAACGTACCGTGTCGCCGGCCACCGAGAGCATGGTCCAGCGGTACTCGAGGGTGTGTGAAGCGGCGTCCGGGCCCAGGACGTAGGTGTGCGGGTTCGAGGTCTCGAACTCCAGCATCCGGTCTACGTTGGCCCACCCCTCCTCGAGGTCCCGCGCCAGGTCGGCGTGGCTGGTGATCAGCTCGCCGTCCGCGGCCAGGGCGAATCCCTCGACATCCCCCCACGCGAACAGCATCGCATCCATGTCCGCGCTACGGATCGCGACCACGTACTGCTCGATGGCCTGCGCGGCTTCGGAAGCCACGGCCGCCCGATCCGTCTCCGAGAACGGGGTGCCGGTGTAGTCGGCGGGCTGGCAGGCGGCTAGAGGTGCGAGCAGGAGCGACCTGAGAACAGAGCGACGCATGACGTACCTCCGATGAAACCTGCCTCGCCCCGGCCGGACGAACCGGCAAGGGCGCGAGGCAGTGTCACGAGCTCTGCGCAGCCGAGGCCGGAAGCAAGCCTCAGGGAGAGCCCTCCTCCAGCCGGTCGAGCAGCGTCCGCAACCTCTCGATGGTCTGCCGCAGCTCCCTCCGGATCGAGTCCGCGAGGGCCGGGCTCACTCCTGCCCCCGGCGCGGTCCGGATCTCCTCCGGCCCCTGCCCGGTCCTTTCGCCCGCCTCGGCCGCTCCCGGCTCGGGCACCATGCCCTCCGTGACCGGCGCGACCGCGGGCAGTTCCCCGATCAGCGCGGCGACCGATGCCTCCAAGGTCTGGTGCATGGTCACCTGCCGGACGTCGGCCAGGATGATGCGGCGCAGCTCCGGGAACTCGAGCGTCTCCGGCTTCAGGAAGACCGGCTCGGCGTACAGGATGGCGTCCCCCATGGGAATCACCAGCAGGATCCCCCGCATCACTTCCGAGCCCACCTGGCCCCATAGCGTGAACTGCTCCGAGATCACCGCGTCGTTGTCGATGCGGGCCTCGATCTGGTTGGGTCCGTCCACGTGCCGGCCCGTCGGGAAGCGGAACAGGATCCGCCCACCGTAGTGCTCGCCGTCGTTCCGCGCCGCCATCCACCCCACCAGGTTGTGCCGGTTGTCGGGCGTGAACGGCTGGATCAGCAGGAACTCTTCCTTCTCTTCTCCGGGCAGCCGGGCCACGATGTAGTACGGCCGCAGGCGCTCGGAGCGGCCGAAGGACGTCTGAACGGGGACGTCCCACTGGTCTTCCTTGTTGTAGAACACGACCGGGTCACGCATGTGGTACTGCAGGAGCATCTGCGTCTGGACGGTGAACAGGTCCAGCGGCACCCGCACGTGTGCGCGGATGTGCTCCGGCATCTCCTCGCGCGGCTTGAACAGTCCCGGGAAGATCGCCGCGTAGGTGCGGACCAGCGGGTCGTCGGGCGCGAAGACGTAGAAGTCCACGCTCCCGTCGTAGGCATCCACGACCGCCTTTACGCTGTTGCGGATGTAGTTGAACCGGCCTTCCCAGCGCGTCGCGTAGGGGTACCGGTTCGTGACCGTGTAGGCGTCCTGAATCCAGGACACGCGGCCGTCGGCGACGACGGCGTAGGCTTCGCGGTCCCTCATCAGGAACGGAGCGATCGCCGCCACGCGCTCCGATACCGTGCGATGGAACTGGATCCGGCTCTCCGGCCCCACCTCGCCGGTGATCAGGATGTTGAGGTCGCCGAACTTCCAGGCGAAAAGCAGACGGCGGAAGAACGAACCCAGGAGGACGCCGCCGCTTCCCTCGTAACTGTTGTACTCGGGCCCCTCCTGCCCGGGGTAGTTGAACTCCTGCATCTCGCTGCGGGCGATCACGAAGTCCAGGCTGCGGAGACCGTAGTAGATCTCGGGACGATCGAGCGGAATCCGGCCTACCGGCGGGAGATCACGGATGAAGAAGGTGGGTCGGCCGCCGGCCTCGACTTCCGTCACCGGGCTCATGGCCACGCCGTAGCCGTGGGTGAACTGGAGGTGCCGGTTGACCCAGCGCTGGGCCTCGGACGGGAGTTTGTCCGCGGCCAGCTCGCGCGTGGCGAGCATCACCTGCCGCAGCTCGCCGTCAACCTGGTAGCGGTCCGTGTGCACGGCCATGAAGTCGTAGTAGAGGCGGAAGAACTGGATCTGGTTGTAGCTCTGGAGCAGCGGGCCCTCGTCCCACAGCCTAACGTTGCGGATCGTCCCGCGGTTGTCGGCCACCATCTCCGCGTCGATCTCGCCGCGGGCCGGGTGGTCCCTGGACTCCAGGCCTTCCAGCCCGAAGGCCTTCCGCGTGAACTCGATATTGCTGGCCAGGTACTCCCGCTCGACCGCCAGCTCGCTCGGCTCGACTTTCAGCCGCTGCACGAGCCCCGGAACCGCCGAGCCCACCAGGAACACCAGGACCATCCACCCGGCCACCGGCCACACCATCCATCGATATCCGCGGAAGCGGACGGCGGACGCCGCCAGGAAGCCGGCGGTCACGACGGCCACCACGGCCAGGATCGTCCGGCCCGGGAGGTTGACGTGAGCATCGGTGTAGCCGACGCCGAACACCGTCCCGGTGGGCGAGAACAGCAGCTCGTAGCGTCCCAGCCAGTGTCCGACCGCGATGAGCAGGAAGAGCACCGCGCCCAGACCGGCCAGCCACTTCCACGCCGTAGCTCCGAGCACCGCCGGCTCGCCACGCAGGCGGCCGGTCACGTTGTAGAACGCGGCCAGGATCGACCCGAGACCCACGACCGCGCCGATGAACCAGCCGTGGACGAAGCGCAGAGCCGGCAGGGTGAAGATGTAGAACGAGAAGTCACGGCCGTAGACCGGGTCCGACTCGCCGAACGGGACGGCCTTGAGGGCGAGCAGGACGGTCTCCCATTCCGCCGCCGCGGCGACGCCCAGGAAGAGAGCGACCAGAATGACGACCGCGACTCCGGCGCGCACGAGGTACTTGTGCACCCGGAAGTAGTCGAGCATCTGGAACTGCGAGCCGGGCAGCGGCGATCGATCGGTGGCCCGGGCCGCGGCGTACAGGCTGGGCAGCGCGAAGACCAGGAAGACCGCGACCGCGATCACGAAGAGGATGGCGCGGGTCATCACGATCTTAATGAGAACCGCGTCGTAACCGAGCTCCCGAAACCACAGCCAGTCGGTGTAGAACGTCCCCAGCCAGCGCAGTCCCGTCCACACCAGGATGAGCGCCAGGGCCACGAGCCCCCAGCGCAGCACCCGGCGGAGCTGATTGAAGTCGAGGGCGCTCAGGTCGATCTGGGGCCGCTCGCCCCGGCGTCTCTGAAAATCCGAGATATCGTTCATGACGGCGCTGCCCTTCCGATATGCGGCTGCACGGCTTGCGGGATCCGTTCCGGAGTACTGCCTGCTCGCGGATCGTACTTGGGTATAATACAGCGGGAGTCGCCCGGAGGCACCGACGAGTGCTACAGGCGAGAGCCGAAGCCCACGCCAAACCACAGCCCGGCGAAACCTCTTCACGGACGCGAGCGTACATTTGATCATCCGGGGACCCGGCAGCCCGAGCCACCTCCCCGACGTGGCCACGGCCCTCAGCACAAGGACAACGCATGCACGCACGACCGCTCGCTCTCACAGCCGCCATCGTCACCGGCAGCCTCGCGCTAGCCGGGCAGGCCGCCGGACAGGCGGACCGCTCCCAGGACCTGGGCGCGTTCGACCGGCAGTTCCTCCAGGTCGACCGGAGCTTCTCGGACGAGGCGCGGACCGAGGCGATGGAGCGCTTCGAAGCCCTGAAGCGCAGAGCGAACGAAATGTCGGACGCGGAGTTCGAACTGGCGATCGCCGAGATCTCGGCCCTGGCCGATAACGGGCACACCGGAGTGCTCGTCGGTCGGTGGGCGGCGGCGTTCAACCGCCTGGGGGTGCGGTTCCTGATCGCCGACGACGGGCTTTTCGTGGCCGACGCCGTCCCGGAGTACGAGGACCTGGTGGGCTCGAAGGTGGTCACGCTCGCCGGGCAGGACCTGGATGCGCTTCGGAACCTCTGGGCACGTTACTACCGGGGACGCGCCGGACGCCGGGACGACGCCATGTACGCGTTCGTCGAGAGCCCGGAGATCCTTCACGCGGCGGGCGTCTCGGCTTCGGCGGAATCCGTGGAGCTGGTGCTCGAGGGAGGTCGGACTATCGAGGTCGGCGTGACCGACGAGTGGCCGCAGCCCGAGGGCATGTGGCGCTGGGTCCCCCAGGCCCGAGTGATCGAGCTGGCCGAAGCCGGACGGGTGGCCGGCAACCCGCTTTACCTCCAGGATCCCGAGATCATGTTCCGGTACGGCGAGCTGCCGGTGGACGGGGTCGCGTACGTCCAGTTCCGGGCCAACCACCTGTTCGACGGGGGAAACCTCAAGGCGCAGTCGGCTCTCGCGCTGAAGGCGCTCCGAGAGGCGTCGCCCCGCGCCATGATCGTCGACCAGCGGTTCAACTTCGGGGGCAACCTCAATGACACCCGCGACTTCATGCAGGCCATCCCGGAGGTCGTCGGTCCTGACGGCCGGGTATTCGTGATCGTCTCCGGACGCACCTTCTCCGCGGGGATCTCCAGTGTGGGGTACCTGAAGCAGGCCGGCGGCGACCGGGTCACCATCATCGGGGCCCCGGTGGGAGACCCGCTCGAGTTCTGGGCCGAGGGTTCGCCGATTCGGCTTCCCGACACCGGCATTCTCATCGGAGTCGCCACGGAGAGGCACAACTACCAGACCGGGTGTCCGGAGGACGACTGCCACGGATCGATCCGGCTGAATCCGATCGCGGTCGAGTCGCTGGAGCCGGACGTCCAGCCGGAGGTCACGTACGCGGACGTGGTCGAGGGGCGGGATCCGTACCTGGAGGCGGCGCTGAAGTTGGTGGAGGAGGGGTAGGCGGCGCTTCTAGTCTGGTGTGGCTAGAGGAGATCCCGAAACTCCTCGACACTCAGTCCAGCGTGCCTGAGAATCGCGCGCAGCGTTCCCCGGGCTACTTCACGATGGTCGGGCACCACGACTCGGCGGTGCGGAGGGAGGGTGTGGCGAAGCACGATATGGCTGCCGCGCTGCCGGTCCACTGCGTATCCGGCTCTCTCCAGGGCCCGCACGACGCGGCGGCCGGAGATCACCGGCAACCGGCCCACTACAGCTCCACGATCTCCTCGGTGATGGGGGGCGGGATCGGTTCACCGTGTTCCTGCAGGCTCTCCACGTAGGCTGCGATGGCTTCGCGAACCTGCGCGACGGCCTCCTCTCGCGTCGTCCCCTGTGAGATGCACCCGGGCAAGGACGGAACCTCCGCCACGTAGATCCCGTCTTCGTCCTGCTGGATGAGCACTCGGTATCGCATCTCGCGTTTCATCTGCCAGGGCATCTCG
>JBATJK010000181.1:0-60708 GCA_049668445.1 Gemmatimonadota bacterium | reverse complement strand
GGAAAGGCGTTCTCCGTCTTCACGGCCATCGGACCCTGGCTGACCTCGACACTGGCGACCTGCCCCAGAGGAATCTGGGTACCGTCCATGGCCGGCACGAGGACTTCGCGAATCTTGCCCACGTCGTCCCGGAGCTCGCGGGGGTACCGAACGTTCACGCTGTACCTTTCCCGTCCCTCCACGATAATGGCCGCGTTCATTCCACCCACGGTGGCCATGATGGCGCTGTGCACGTCACCCACGTTGAGCCCGTACCGTGCGGCCTCGGCCCGATCGATGTCGATGTCGATGTAGTAGCCGGAGACCCCGCGCTCGGCGAAAGCGCTCCGGGTTCCAGGAACATCCTGCATGATGCGCTCGACCTGTTCCCCCAGCGCCTGGAGGGTGTCGAGGTCGGGTCCGAAGATCTTGACTCCAACCGCTGTCCGGATTCCAGTGGCGAGCATGTCGATCCGGCCCTTGATCGGCATCGTCCAGGCGTTGGTGACCCCCGGAAGCTGGACTATCGTGTCCATCTCCTGCACCAGCCTCTCGTACGTCATGCCGGGCCGCCACTCGTCCTTGGGCTTCAAAGTGATCGTGGTCTCGAACATGTCGAGCGGCGCCGGGTCGGTCGCGGTCCGTGCACGCCCGGTCTTCCCGAGGACCGTCTCGACCTCGGGGAACGAGGCCAGCACGCTATCCTGGTAACGCATGATCTCTCGGGCCTGGGCGATCGACACGCCCGGAACCGTGGTCGGCATGAACAGGAGCGAGCCCTCTTTCAAGGGCGGCATGAACTCGCTTCCGAGTCGCTTCCATGGAAGCACGGTGACACCGAGAATGACGCCCGCGGAGGCGATAACCAGCCACGGCCTCCGGGTGGCAAACCGGATCACCGGACGGTAGAACCACTGCAGGACCCGGTTGATCGGATTGTCGTGCTCGGGCCGAATCCTCCCTTTGATCAGGTAGCCCATCAGCACGGGCACCAGAGTAATCGACAGGAAGGCCGACCCGGCCATGGCGAAGGTCTTCGTGAAAGCCAGCGGCTTGAACAGCCGGCCCTCCTGCTGCTCGAGGGCGAACACCGGAAGGAAGCTGAAGGTGATGATCAGGAGGGAGAAGAAGAGCGGCGGCCCTACCTGCTTCGCGCTTTTGAGCACCACGTCCCAGGTGTCGGTCTCTTCATCGGCTCGCTCGAGGTGCTTGTGCATGTTTTCGATCATCACGATGGCCGCGTCCACCATCGCGCCGATCGCGATCGCGATCCCGCCAAGGCTCATGATGTTCGCGTTCACCCCGATGGCCCGCATCACGATGAACGAGATCAGTATCCCGACTGGCAGCGTGATGATCGCCACCAGCGCTGACCGGAAGTGCAGCAGGAAGACGATCGCCACGGCAGCTACGATCAGGGATTCCTCGAGGAGCTTCTCCGTCAGGTTCTCGATCGCCCGGTGGATCAGATCGCTCCGGTCGTAGACCGTCCTCAGGCGAACCCCGGGCGGCAATCCCTTCTCGATCTCGGTGATTCGCTCCTTGACGAGCTGGATCGTCTTGTAGGCGTCAGACCCGAATCGCATGATGACGATCCCGGCCACGACTTCGCCGCGACCGTTGAGATCCGCCGCGCCGCGCCTCGGGGCAGGTCCGACCTGAACAGTGGCGACGTCCGCTACCCGGATCGGCGTTCCGTTCGGGGTCGCGCCGACCGCGACGTTCTTGATGTCCTCGACACCTTCCAGGTATCCGAGCCCGCGAATCATGTACTCGCGGCCACCCATCTCCAGCACGCGGGCCCCGATGTCCACGTTGTGCGCCGCGATCGCCTGCGTGACCCGGGTCACCGGGATGTTGAACGCGCGCAGCCGTTCGGGGTCCACCTCCACCTGGTACTGCTTCTCGAACCCGCCCAGGCTGGCCACCTCCGACACACCGGGCACGGCGGTCAGCTGGTAGCGCAGATACCAGTCCTGGAGCGAACGCAACTCGGCCAGGTCCAGGCTGTCCGACTCGAGCACGTATTCGAACACCCAGCCCACACCGGTCGCGTCCGGGCCGAGCGTGGGCTCGACGCCAGGCGGTAGCTGCTGGCGGAGCCCGTTCAGGTACTCGAGGACGCGCGAGCGGGCCCAGTAGATGTCCGTCCCGTCGTCGAAGATCACGTATACCAGGCTCAGACCGAAGAATGAGTAGCCACGCACGACGCGCGCTCCGGGCACTTTCAGCATTTCGGTCGTGATCGGATACGTGACCTGGTCCTCGACGATGACCGGGGCCTGATCCCTGAAATCGGTCTGGATGATGACCTGCACGTCGGACAGGTCCGGGATCGCGTCCAGGGGGGTTGTGTACATGGCCCACAGGCCGACCCCAACGACCGCCGCGGTAGCCAGAAGCACCAGGAAGCGGTTCCGGAGCGACCACGCGATGATCCAGTTAATCATGCTGGTGCTCCGCTGGTGGCGTGTCGGCTGCCTCTGCGCGTGCCTCGGGGGACTCAGAGCCGTACTGCATCCCCGGCATGCTGCCGCCGGTGCTGGCCAGCCGACTCTCGGCGTCCACCAGGAAGTTCGCGGATCCCACGATGGTCTCCCCGAGAACCAGGCCCGAAAGAATCTGCACGTAATCCCCGGCCTGCGGCCCGAGGACCACGTCGCGCGGCTGCAGCATTCCGTCCTCGTCTCGCACGAAAACCAGGTTCCGCTCGCCGGTGACGAGAACGGCTTCCAGCGGAATCGCCATTCTCTCGGGCAGCCGGGTGTCGAAGAACATCGTCGCGAACATGCCCGGCTTCAGTCGCAGCTCAGGATTGGACAGTCTCACACGAACGCGGTTCGTGCGGCTCTTCACGTCCACCGTCGGATACACGAAGCTCACACGACCCATGAGGTGCTCGCCGGGATAGGCGGCCACCTCGATGTGGGATTGTGACTTCTCCTCGATGAACTGCAGATCCTGCTCGAATACGTCGCCTTCGGCCCAGACCTCGGACAGGTCCGCGATCTGGTACAGTCTCTGGCCGGGACTCACTCGCTGCCCCTTGAGCACCTCCTTCTCGAGCACGATGCCGTTTACGGGTGACACGAGCGTGAGCGTCTTGGTCACCTCCCCCGTGGTTTCCAACCGCTCGATCTGTTCGTCCGTGATGTCCCAGTACGACAGGCGGCGGCGGGCGGCGTCCAGCATCGACTGGGCGCTCCGCCAGGCCTCCTCGGCGGTCGGGTCCACACGGGACGCCAGGCGTTTGGCGGTCAGCAGCTCCTCCTGCGCGGCCACGAGCTGCGGGCTGTACAGGGTGAGCAGACGTTGCCCACGACGGACGGCTTCGCCGGTCGTGCTCACGTACAGCTCTTCCACGAAGCCGTCGATCTTGAGCGTCACGTCCGCCACACGGTCCTCGGCGGCGACGACTCGGCCCACGGTCCGGATGGTCCGCTCGAGGAGGCGCGTCTCGACATCGATGTACAGGACGCCAAGAGCCGACTCCTGCGACTCGGAAAGGTGCACCGACTGGCGCACGATGGCACCCGTGCTGTCGGTCTGCCCCTGACCGCCCCCGGCTGACATCAGGGCGTGTTCCTCGGGTGTCATGTCCATCGACGCGCCGCCGTCTTCTTCGCCGCTTCCGCAGCCCACCAGCAGCAGCGACAGGGCGGCGAGACCGAACCGCGTGTATCGGGTTGTGCGCCCGCTCATCTTCTCGCTCCTCTGTACTCGCGTCATTGGACTGCCGTTTCCAGGCCGGTCAGGGCCGCTATGCCCGCGACGGATGCCTGGTATTCGGCGGCCAGGCGCACTCGCTCGGTTTCGAACCGGTTCACCGTCATCTGATTGGACAGCAGCGTCATGTAGTCCACTTCGCCCACCCGGTACGCCGAAAGGGCAGACTCCACGGCCGCCCGGGCCTGCGGAATGATCGAGGTGCGGTAGAGTTCGGAGAGCTCCCGAGCGCGCTCGACGGCGGCCCGCAACTCAGACAAACGAGCGAACGTCTCGTTGTGCAGATCGAGCTCGCGCGCCTCCTCCGCGGACTGGAACCCCTGCATCTCTCGAATCCTCGGCTTTTGCTTCGAACCCGACCACAGCGGCAGGCTGATTCCGACCTGGATGGTGGCGAGATCCTCGAACTCGGGCCGTTGCCCGTATCCCAGGGCCACAGTGAAGTCGGGGTACGCGTCGCGCTCCGCGGCCCGGTAACCCGCCTCGGCGGCCAGCGCCCGCTCGCGCGCCGCCTGAATCGCGGGGCGGTTGATCGCTGCCACGGCCATGAGGGAGTCCACCGCGGGAGGCGACCCTGCCGGATCCGGAAGTTCGAGCGAGCCGACCGGCACGGTAGCAGGCCGGCCCAGCAGACTGTTCAGTCGAGCGGCCATGGCGACCCGGTTCTGTTCCACGATCGTGATGTCCGCGGTTGTCTGTGCGATCGCGACCTGTGCCTGCAGAATGTCCTGCTGCAATCCTGATCCCACCGCATACCTGGCCGACGTGACTTCGAGGAAGTCCCTGAGAAGCTCCCGGGTCGAGGCCATGATCACGAGCGCCCGGTCCATGAAGGCCAGTTGGAAGTAGACCTCCTTGACCCTGGCGATGAGGCCGGCTTCCATTTCAGCCGCGTCCAGGTCGGCGGCTCGAGCGAAGTGCTCCTGGCTCTGCTGGCCGAACCCCTGGTTTCCCGGCCACGGAAAACTCTGCGACAGCCCGATCCAGTTCATGGTCATCGGATTGTCAGTACCGAAGTCGTCCAGCGGGCGGTTCCGAAGCCCGAGTGACAGCACTGGATCGGGAAGGGACCCTGCCTGCGAGCCACGCTCGCCGATTGCGTCCGCTTGGTATCGGGCGGCCTGCAGCATCGGGTTCGCGCTGCGGGCACGGGCCACGACGTCCGCGATCCTAAGAGTATCGGGTGTTTGAGCCTCGGCCTGCACCGGAAGCAGGACTGCAGCAAACAACGACACTGCGACTTGTAGTCGAGCGAAGCGCACTTGATCTCCGTTGGCTGAAGCCCGTGTAGTCAACCTCGGAGGCGAAGATGCACGGGAAGGCCTGAAACGATGATTAGATAGACATTAAGAAGTCTTCACCCCTCGGAGCGGTGGGATCGAGGTGTTATATTAAGATATCTTAAGGATGATCTAACCTGGGCCTCATCCGGATGGGCGCAGGTTGTTCGAGTCCGGCCGACCGTACACCTGGCGAGGAGCACCGTGAAGATCCTGCTGGTGGAGGACAACAAGAAGGTCGCCAGCTTCGTCGAGAAGGGGCTGCGCGAGGAAGGGTACGCCGTTGACGTGGCCTTTGACGGCATCGATGGGGCGCTGAAGGCAACCGTCTACGATTACGACGTGGTGTTGCTGGACGTCATGCTACCCGGAAAATCCGGGCTCGAGATCGTTCACGACCTGAGGAAGCAGGCCAAGACGGTGCCCGTACTTCTGCTGACGGCCATGGACGCCACGGAAGACGTGGTCCGGGGCCTCGACCTGGGAGCCGATGACTACCTCACCAAGCCCTTCACCTTCGAGGAGCTCCTGGCTCGCATCAGGGCACTGCTCAGGAGAGGTGGAGCGCGCCGGACGGACCGACTGATGTACGCCGACATCGAGATGGATCGGCTCCGCCATGCTGCGTCGCGGGGCGACAAGCGCCTCGACCTGACTCCGAAGGAGTACCAGCTCCTCGAGTACTTCATGTTGAAGCCGGAACACGTGGTGCGACGTACCGAACTGCTCGAGAAAGTGTGGGATCTGCAGTTCGACCCGATGAGCAATGTGGTGGATGTCCACATGGCCAACCTGCGTAAGAAGCTGCAAGCAGGCGAGAGACCGGCGGTCCTGCACACGGTCCGGGGAGTCGGGTACATGCTGAGCACCGGGACGCCGGAATGAGGAAGTCTCTCCGCTTCGAACTGGCCTCCCGGTATGCGGCTGCCGTGGCCGTGGGAATCGTCCTGGTCGCGGCGATTGGCTACCTCCTCCTGCGAGAGGCGCTGGACAGGCAGATCAACGCCAGCCTTCTGAGCGTCGCGTCCATCCAGGCGTCATCCGTGACGGACGACCCGAGCGGGGAGATGCGCTTCCACGAATGGGACTTGAGCGCGCAAGAAGCTGTTTCCCTGGGCGACCTCAATCGGTACGCGCAGATATGGAGTGAGTCCGGGGAGAGTCTGCTGCGCAGCCAGTACCTGACCGTCGACCTGCCGGCGGACACGATCGCGTTGGCCCGGGCGGCCAGCGGCGAGTTCGCGTGGAGCGAGGGACGGCTGGGCGAACAGCACGTGCGCTCCGTCTTCTATCCCCTCGGCCGTCTCGGCGAGAGCCACGAGCGGCACATCATCCAGGTCGCCGCGCCCTTGTCGGCGCGAGACCGTACGATGCGAACCGCAGGGTTCTTTCTCAGTGGAATCGTGCTCCTCGTTTCGGTCGGGTCCTTCATCGGCAGCTGGTGGCTGGCGGGAAAGACCGTTCGTCCGGTCAACGAGATCATCGCACAGGCGGAGGTGATCCGCGGCGACAAGCAGGGAGAACGAATCAGCGCCTATGCCGAAACCCGAGAATTCGCGAGCCTCGTGCACGTACTGAATACGATGCTCAGCCGAATCGACGAGACGTTCGAGGCTCAGAGGCGATTCACGGCGGATGCCAGTCACGAGCTCCGATCGCCACTGACGGCGCTACGGGGGGAGTTGGAACTGGCGCTCCGGCGGGAGCGTAGCCCGGAAGAGTATCGGCGGGTGATCGGCACCTCTCTCGAGGAGTCTGTCCGGCTCAGTGACCTGGCCGACGATCTCCTGACGCTGGCCCGCTCCGACTCGGGCATGATGACCCTGCGCCTCGAGGCCGTCGACCTGGGTGAGCGGATTCGTTTCGCGCTCGGTCGACTCGAATCGCGAATCGCGGAAAGGAAACTCGAGGTGGATCTCGATGTTCCGGCTGAGACAACGGGCGTATTTGACGGCAAGCTCATGGACCAGTTGATCTGGAACCTCCTGGATAACGCGGTGAAGTTCTCTCCCGCGGGTGGCAGGATCGAGGTGTCCGCGACTCCGTCAGGTCAGCAGCTGGTGCTGGAAGTCGCCGACACCGGCCCCGGCATATCCCCCGAACAGATCGACAGGGTATTCGAACGGTTTTCGCGCACCGACGACGCGCACGCGGCGGAGGGAACCGGACTTGGCCTGTCCATCGTCCGGGCGGTCGCGGAGGTGCACGGCGGAGAGGTAAGAGCCTCGAACCGTGAGGATGGCGGAACGCTCCTGCAGGTCAGCCTCCCGCTATCAAACTGACCCCGGCTGCACATATTGGTGTGGTCGCCGGATGGTAGTGAGCCGGGTCCCAGGCCTCAGTGTACAGGGCCCCTGGTAATCTCCGTACATTCGTCGATCACGGCAAACTGCTTTGCCGTGAGATCCGATAGCGCAGGGTGAGCCATCACCGCACCCGCCAGCGGGCCCTCGAGATACGCCTTCAGCGAGAGTTCATCTTCGAAGAGGTAGATCCCGCCGGCCTCTCTCTCAGCCTCGTTCATCAGCCAGATCTTCCAGCGAAGACCGGGTAGCGCCGCGAACTCGCTCGCAAGTGACAGGGCGATTTCCTCGAACTCGCTTCGGGGAACGTTCAGATGGAAATTGATCTGCAGAATCCTGGCGGACATCGTCGCCCTCCTCCGTTCAGGAAGGGCACGTCAGGAGGGAGGATCTGGCGGGCCTGACTCTAAGTTAGAACCTACCTTTCTGCACCGGACCGGCAAGCCACGGTGCCCCTGTCGCGCGGGCCTACCCCCCGGTCGGCGTCACCCGCAGCATGACCACCCCGTGCTTGGGCATCATCCGTTTGAGCCGCGTCGCATAGGTCCCGTCGTCCATGTGCTGGAAGTCCTCGTGCGCCCACAGGTCGCGTACCGTTGCGGGGCCGGGATCGAGGCCGATCTCGTGCCAGGAGACTGACCCTTCCATTTCTCCCTCGCGCTGGTTGAACAGCGCCACGGCCACTGAGCCATCGGCGAGCGGCTTCGCCCACACCTGGGCCCCGTAGCCGCGGTCCAGCACGACCTTTCCCTGTACGCCCAACGGATCCTGGTCCACCGCGATGACTTCCTCGTTGGTGAGGATCTCGCGAATCTCGTCCGACATCTCACGCAGATCGTTACCGGCGATCAGCGGCGCCGCCATCATCGCCCACAGCGAGAAGTGTGACCGGTACTCGTCCAGGGTCATGCCGCCGTTGCCCACCTCCAGCATGTCGGGATCGTTCCAGTGTCCGGGCCCGGCCGCCTCGTGATGCCGGTTGTTGGCCTCGAGGATCCACAGGACGCTGGCCCAGTTGTCCCGGATGTCCGCTGTCGTGCGCCACAGCTGGCCGATCTCGCCCGCCCACTCCCACGGAAGGTTGCGGCCCCACTCGCAGATACTGAGGACCATGTCCCGTCCCGAGTCATCGAACGCCTGGCGCACTTTCGCGTACTGGACCGGCGCGCTGAGCGAGTCGGAGTGGCACCAGTCCACCTTCACGTAGTCCACGCCCCAACTGGCGTACGTATTGGCGTCGATCTCCTCGTAGCCCAGAGAACCCGGGCGACCCTCGCACGTCTTCGGGCCAGCATCGGTGTACAGCCCGAACTTGAGGCCCCTGTCGTGCACGTAGTCCGCCAGTTCCTTCATTCCGGCCGGGAACCGCTCTGGATCCGGGACGATCCGGCCGTCGTCGCCGCGTTGCACCTGCCAGCAATCATCGATCACGACGTACTCGTAGCCGGCGTCGCGCATTCCGCTTTCCACCATCGCGTCGGCGATGCCCCGGACGAGTTCATCGCTCACGTCACACCCGAAGCGGTTCCAGGTGTTGAACCCCATGGGCGGAGTCGCGGCGAGGGTGACGGCACCACCGGACGCAGGCGTCTCCTCCCCCGCGGTCGCGACCTGATCCGGCTCTCCGGTTGAGCACGCGCCAAGACAGAACGCGAGGAGCACCGTGACCTGCCCGCGCATCCTCATTTTGGTCTCCGCTTGTGGGACGTGAACACCGTGACTCGCGTCTCGCCCGGAAAGTCGTAGCGCTTCGCCTTTCCCTCCAGGCGATGTTCCCTCTCGTGCTCTACGCAGAGGATTCTGCTGAACGGAACCTCGTGCCAACGCTGCACCACGCGATCCAGCTTCTTCGATCCGTAGGGAGGATCCGCAAACGCGATGTCGTAGGCACCCTCTTCCAGCGCCTCCACGAACGGGATCGCATCGCGCTTGAAGATCCGGGTCTTCCTGGTGACCCTGAAAGCCGCCACGTTCGCCTTCAGCGCGTGAAGACTCGCGGAGCCGTTCTCGACGAAGTCCACCCGGGCGGCACCACGCGACATGGCCTCGAGGCCCAGGGCTCCGGAGCCCGCGAACAGGTCGAGAACGCGCGCACCGGCCAGCGATTCAGCCAGCAGGCCGAGCCATCGGTCGCGAACGGCCTCGGCCGTGGGTCGAATGCGCGCCCCCGGAGAAACCAGGTCACGATCCGCCCATTTCCCGCCCACGATCCGCATCTGGTGCCTGCCTGTTGAGTGGAGGTGAGCGACATGTCGATTGACACCGCAGTATTACGTCTCTTCCGGTGAGTCCCGCAACCGGGGTACAATATCGTGAAGCGTCGGTCGACCGTCGACAGTTACGAGGAGGAACAGCCGTATGCAGGGTGCCGGCAAACAGTTCGGCCCGAAGGGCTGGATGCCCGACCGTCTCCCGACCCTCGCCGGCCGAACCTGCGTCGTCACGGGTGGCAACAGCGGCATCGGTTTCGAGGCCTGCCGCCTGCTCTCGGGCAGGGGCGCCCGCGTGATCATGGCCAGCCGCAACGCCGAAAGGGCCGGCGCCGCGGTCGCAGCGATCAAGGCCGACCAGCCGGAGGCCCGGGTCGAATATGTGCTGCTGGAGCTGTCGAGCCTGGCCTCGGTGAGGCGAGCGGCGGCGGCGATCCGCTTCAGAACCGAATCGATCGACGCCCTCATCCTCAACGCCGGTATCATGATGCTCCCGAACCGGAAGCTCACGGAGGACGGCTTCGAGACTCAACTCGGGGTGAACCACCTAGGCCACTTCCTGCTCGCCAGCCTGCTCGGCGATCGCGTTCAGGCCAGCGGCGGTCGCTTCGTCATCGTCTCGAGCGTCGCACACCAGTATGGAATGAAACGAATTCGGTTCGAAGACCTGGCCTTCGACAAGGGCTATCGACCCGGCCTCGCCTACAGCCAGAGCAAGCTGGCCAATGTACTCTTCGGACAGGATCTGCACCGACGGTTAGTGGAATCAGACCCTGAGACGAGGGCAATCGTGGTTCACCCGGGATGGTCGGCCACGAATCTGCAGTCCACGGGGCCGGGCAAGATGATGGAGAGGCTCATGGGCCTCGGAAACGCGCTCCTGGCTCAATCCGCAGAGAGAGGTTCCTGGCCGCTCCTGCTGGCCGCGGCGGACCCGGAAGCCTGCGCGGGCCGGTATTATGGTCCCACTCGACGCGGTCAGCTGGCGGGCCCGGTCGACCTGTGCCCGATCGCTGAGTGCGGCCAGGACGAAGAGTCCGCCCGCAGACTCTGGGACGTGTCGACCGAACTGACGGGAGCGAGCTGGAGCATCTGAGGCCGCGGGCAGCCGAGCCCTATCCTGGCGCCCGCTCCAGCACGTAGATCGCCCAGGGCGAGACTTCCGTTTCGCTCACCCATTCGAAGGGCTCGTCCCGACGTCCCAACGGCCTGTGGACGTCGATCGGAACCAGGCCCGCTCGCCTGTACGCTTCTTCGTAGGCCTCTCCAGTGCACAGGACGTCCTCCACCGGACGACTGTCAGCGACGTCCAGCATCACGATTCGAACCGTGTCCCCATCGCAAGCATCGCGGTTCTCGGGAAAGTCCCTGGTGGAAAACGAGGCCCACTCGTTCAGGTAGATCACGGGCGAGGAGACCAGGTTGATCAGGCGCCCCCCCGGCGCGAGAAGCCGTCGCAACGAGGTGAGAAGCGAGACCTTCCGCTCGAAATCGGGGATGTTGTCGAACGTGAATACCGAGAGAATCAGGTCGAACGATCGCGGATCCAGTCCGGGCAGGTCCCCATCCGGTACCAGCCGATAGTCGCCATCGGGGTCTCGCTCCCGGGCTCGGGCCAGCATGCTCTCGGCGATGTCCACGCCCACCACATCGAACCCGAGATCGCGCAGAAAGCGAGTCGAGCGTCCCGTTCCGCAGCCGAAATCAAGCGCCCTGCTGCCCCGGACGTGTGACTGGATCAGGGCGGGGATATCGCGGTAGGCGAGCCAGTACGTCCCGGGGAACTCGAGGTCGGCGTACGAATCCGCCCGCTCGTCATCATCGTACACGTTGGAGAAGTCTGAACCCATGGCCGTGCCTCCCGGGGCATCATGCCGGGCGGTAGCGGGCCCCGCAACCGGACATGGCCTGCGGTGTAGCCTGAAGAATCGAGGGGCTCGAATCGAGCCTTCACATCAAGAGAGAGCCCATGCTTTCCCCAGAGAAACACCTGCCCGGCATGTCCCGGCGCCGTTTCGTGAGAGTGGGCGCCGGAGCGCTGGCCACGCCCCTTTTTCTGGGCTGCGGCAGCTCCACGGATCCCAACCCTGATGACCCGCTGCCCGGCACCGAACCTCGGCTCACGGCACGCCCCGGAACTCCCGTGGCCTCGCCCACGCTCGGCTCGAGCCAGCTCGCACTGGGCGGTGTGCGAGATGGCTTCCTGTATGTCCCCACGACCTACACGCCGGATACGGCCATGCCACTCTTCGTGGCCCTTCACGGGTATGGGGGGGGAGGCCATGAGTGGGCCATCTACAACGGGAGAGCTGAGGCGCGGGGGATGATCGTCCTCGCGCCGGACTCGCGGGCCGCCACCTGGGACGTGGCACTGGGCGGATTCGGTCCCGACGTCGCCTTCCTGGACGAGGCGCTGCAATACACGTTCGAGCGTTGTCGGATCGACCCGACGCGCATCGCCCTCGGCGGCTTCTCGGACGGCGCCTCGTACGCCCTGTCGCTCGGTGTTTCGAACGGCGACCTGTTCTCGCACCTCATCGCCTATTCGCCGGGCTTCTATCTGCCGTCGAGTCCGATCGTCGGCGTGCCTCGCGTGTTCGTATCTCACGGCACGGAGGATCAGATCCTGCCGGTCACGACGACTCGCGACTCGATCGTGCCCCGGCTCCGGGTATCGGGATACGACGTGGTGTACGAGGAGTTCATCGGGACCCACGAAGTCCCACCGGCGATCACGGAGAGTGCTCTGAACTGGTTCCTGGGGTAAGGGCGCCGCCGGCACCCTCGGTCTCGGCCAGTTCGACGGCGGAGGCCGCGAGTTCACTGGCGAGCTTGCGCGTGGCTCGCTTGCTCTCCTGTGCCATCAGGTGCCAGATCCCACGCCCGGCAGTCGCACCGACGATGCCACCGACGGCTGCCGCGGCCAGCAGGGGCGCCCCGAACACTCCCAGTGGGACCGCCAGGCTGACGGCAGCCACGAAGCCAAAGGCCCCGGGAAGCAGGTGCATGAGGGGGCGAATCCGGGCCGGATAGCGCTGTTCGACGTCGATCCGGGACGTTCCTTCGCCCACGGTCAGCGCGGCCTCGGTCGTCAGTTGGGCGCTGCTGGACACCCACGTCACACGCCCCAGCGCCTCCCCGATCACACCCGATCGGCGGAGCCGAGCCTCCAGGGCCCGAAGAAGCAGTCTCTGAGCCTCCTCGGAGAGGTCGAGTGCCAGCAGTCGAGTCGCCCTGTGAGTCGCCGGTGGTCCAAACCATGTCGATCCCGGAATCTCGCCGTGAAGACCGAGATCCGCCGCGGCCGCGGCGATGGCCCTCGGACTGATCCCGACCTCCTTGGCGATTTCATTCAACTCCGAGTAGGTCAGACTCCCGCCGACACCGTCCAGTGACGGGCCCAGTCGCTCCATCTCGACCGCGCGCTCGAGAATCAGCCTCAGTTCCTGATCCGTATACCTGGGATCCGGTTTGGTCATGTTCTCCCTTCGGCCTGATGCAGTAGACCATCCTGCCAGGTCATCCCTGCGATCGGGAACCGCGTTTTGTTTTGTGGTTACTAGTCAATTCAATCTAACCCAGAATGGAGCTTGCGTTGTCCATCAGACCTGTGAAGAGGATCGTGCAGTCGCAGCCCGTCATGGAAGGGGCTGGCGTGCACCTCCGACGTGCCTTCGGCTTTGGTGCTACCGAGGAATTTGATCCGTTTCTCCTGTTCGACGACTTCCGCAACGAAGACCCGTCGGCCTACGAGGCGGGCTTCCCCTGGCACCCGCACCGCGGGATCGAGACGATCACCTACGTGCTCGCGGGCACGGTCGATCACGGCGACAGTCTCGGCAACACGGGCGAACTGGGAGCCGGAGACGTGCAGTGGATGACCGCGGGACGCGGCATCCTCCACCAGGAGATGCCGAAGGGTGATCCGAGCGGACGGATGCACGGGTTCCAGCTGTGGGCCAACCTGCCGGCGTCCGAGAAGATGACCGCGCCCAGGTACCAGGACGTGAACTCGGCCGACATCCCGGAAGTGACGGAGGACGACGGGACCAGGGTTCGGGTCATCTGCGGGAGCTTCTGGGGAAAGCGCGGACCGGTGGACGGGATCGCTGCGGATCCGCGGTACCTGGACGTGTGGGTGCCGCCGGGCACACGGCGCACCCTTCAGGTCGAAACCGGTCGCCACGGCTTCGCCTACGTGTTCGAGGGCTCGGGAACCTTCCGTGACGCCTCGGAGCCTCGCTCCGTACGGGACGAAGATGGCAACATCGTGACCCTGCCCCTGGAGCAGACCGGCAATCGCTCGCTCGTCCTGTTCGATCGAGGAGACGAGATCACGGTGCAGGCCGGTGAAGAGGGGATCCGATTCCTGCTCGTGTCAGGAAAGCCGATCCAGGAACCGGTGGCATGGGCCGGCCCGATCGTGATGAACACGCAGGAGGAGCTGAAACAGGCCTACTCGGAGCTGCGGAACGGGACCTTCATTCAACCGGGTTGATCAGTCGGACTCGATCACGGGCGGGCAGGGCTCAGGCGTGCAGTATGTCCTGAACGATCCGGGCGTGATGCCGGTTGTGGATGCCGATAAACTTGAGGGTCCGGTCCCGATCGAGGACGCCGAACGCGAAGTGCCGAAACCAGTGGTCCCGTGAAACCTGTCGAGCCTCCTCGAGCCGTCGCTCCGAATCCAGCAGAAGTCCTTCCAGTTCGTTGGTCCAGATGTCTTCCCTGGGGATCGCCTGCTCCGGTGACTTGCCCCGGCCCCGGGGGATCCGACCGGTCAGGAAGATCGCTGACGTCACGAGGGAGAAGCTGGATCGGGGAACCGGAGGCTCTGAGGCGACCAGCGACTCACAGACGGCGATGGTGGCCAGACAGCAGTGCTGGACATGCATCCCGACGGACCACTTCGATACGTCGGGCGCCACCACGTCGGCCCTTGGAACGAAGCTCCTCAACACGTCCAGTCCCGCTCTCATGCCCCTTCTTTCGTTTCGACCGATCTGATGACCGGTCACTTCACGGCAGCGCGGCGCGCCACCCAGCCTGGCGCACGGCTTCCAACGTGGCCAGGGTATCTGCGTACTCCGGACGCCCGGCCAGGTTCACGTTCTCGCCCGGATCCGACTCGCGATCGTACAGCTCCCGAGCCGCGATCTTGCCGGTCTCCTGGTTCACCCAGGTCACGTAGCGGTACCGCTCGGTCCGGACCGCGTATCCCATGTACTCGATTCCGTCCGGGGCGAGCCAGATTCCCTCGCGCAGGAACTGGCTGAACACAGCGGACTTTCCAGGCCGGGCCGGCTCCTCCATCAGGGGCGCCAGGCTCATGCCCTGCAAATGACCGGGAACCGGCAGACCGGCCAGTTCGCTGAGGGTCGGATAGATGTCCACGAACTCCACCAGTCCGGCGACTCTGGCGCCCCGACCTAGGCCATTCGGCCCTCGCACGATCAGCGGGGCGTGCGTGTCGATCTCGTAGTTCGTCATCTTGGCCCAGCTGCGGTGCTCGCCCAGCTTCCAGCCGTGATCTCCCCACAGCACGACGATCGTGTTGTCGGCGACCCCGAGCGCCTCGAGGGCATCGAGCAATCGACCGATCTGAGCGTCCACGTAGCTCACCGACGCGTAGTAGCCGTGCTTCAGCCGGCGAGCGTCCTCCGTCGATACGCCTCCGTCGAACGGGTGCGGGACATCCTTGAAATCGGAGTATCCCCTCAGCTCCCGCATGTTGTTGATCGCCATGGGAGGACCGTCCTCCGGCACCCACGGGTTGTCAGCCAGCGGTATGGCCTGGGAATCGTACAGATCCCAGTACTTCTGAGGAGCATTGAACGGCAGGTGCGGTCGGTAGTAGCCGATGGCAAAGAAGAACGGTTGGTCGCTCTGCGCCAGGTCTTCCAGTTTCTGGATCGCCAGGTCGGTTTGCGCGCCGTCGTAGTAGAGTTCGTCCCCGCCCTCGACTGCCTCGGTGGACGCAGCCTTGAGATACCATTCACCGTACTGATCGATGTACCGGGACTCCTCTCCGGCCTCGATGATCGTGGCCTTCCGGCTCTCCTGAATCGCGATGTTGTCCGGGTGCCGATACACGGCATCAGGATCGAACGGGTAGCCGTCGATATGGAGCTTCGGCTCGCTCCACGAAAGCGAGTCGGGGATGACGTTGTGGTAGATCTTGCCGATGGCTACCGCGTGATAGCCGTTCCGAATGAAGTGCTGTGGCAGGGTCACCACGTCCGGTACCGTCTGGCGAAAATCGGTCTGCAAGTCCCACACGCGCAGGGAGTCGGGGCGCAGGCCCGTCATCACGCTGGCGCGCGACGGATTGCACACCGCCTGCTGAACGTAGGCCTGCAGGAAGATGGTGCCGTCTTCCGCGAGGCGGTCCATGTGCGGAGTGCGGATGTGCGGGCTGCCGTATGCCCCGAGTTCGGGGCGAAGGTCGTCGACGGCGATGAACAGCACGTTGGGACGAGGTGCCCGGGCCGTCGGTTCCGGCTGGCTGCACGCCTGCAGACTCGCAAGGGCCAGGAAAGGCATTAGCGCGACACGGTGTCTCACCATTCGGTCCTTACCCTTCATTTGCAGATGACCACTTGCCAGTCTTCTCCCCGGATGAGGCCTCGAACAGACCGACCCGGGACAGGGCAGGCAGAGCCAGAGCCTCGTCGATCGAGATCCGCACCCGGTCCGCCTCGACCCCGGGCACACGGAGCAGCCGCTTGTGGCCCACCGTGGTCCCTCTCGCGATCCGCGCCCAATCGCCTTCCACTCGAGCTTCGACGGTGAAGGCCGCGATCCGCTGCCCGAGGCGAATCGGCTCCTGCAGCATGATCCGGTCGAAGTAGGTCGGGCGGCCGAGGTCGATCTCCACGGTGGCCTCGAGACCTTCGTGCGCAGCCCAGTATGAATCCGGATCCCCATCGACGAGATGGGCGGGAGAGAAGGTGCCACCGCGACCCCGGTGACTGGCTCCCGTGACCGGGCGGTCTGCCGCGAGATCGACGTCAAAGGTCTCGTCCAGAATCCGCCGAAACTCGCGCAGGACGGCGATGTCGTTTTCGTGAAACAGGCCGCGGGTGTCCGGCGGAACGTTGAGAAGCAGGACGCAGTTGCGGCCCACGGACCGATAGTAGACCTCGAGAAGCTCCGACACTGTCTTTACTTGCTCGTCTTCGGAAGCGTGATAGAACCAGCCGGGCCGAATCGAGGTGTCGCACAGAGGAACGACCCATTGAGCCCCATCAGGATCGCCCGAATTCAGGTACTCCGTATCGGCGGCGCCGACCACGACCCCCTCGGTGTTGATCGTCGACCAGTTGGTCTCGCCCGCGTATCCATGCTCGTTTCCGATCCACCGGATGTCGGGACCGGCGTCTGAGAACACCAGGGTCTCCGGCTGCAGGGACTTCACCAGGGACCATGTGGCTGGCCAGTCGTAGTAGGTCTCCCGGTCGATGCGGCGCTCTTCGTCCGCACCTCCGTACCACCCGCTGCCCCCGTTCGCTCCGTCTACCCATATCTCGGTGATGGGGCCGTAGTCGGTCAGAAGCTCCCGCAGCTGGTCCCGGTAGTAGTCCAGGTACTCCGCCCGGCCGTAGTCCGCGTGATTGCGATCCCACGGTGACAGGTACAGCCCGACCTTCAGGCCGTGCTCCCGGGATGCATCCACGAACTCCCGGACGAGATCCCCCTCGCCATCGCGCCATGGACTGTGGCGGACGGAGTGCTCCGTGTACGCGGAGGGCCACAGGGCGAATCCATCGTGATGCTTGGCGGTCAGTATGAGTTCCTTCATTCCGACCTCGGCAGCCACGGACGCCCACTGATCTGCATCCAGGTCTGTGGGCCGAAAGATCTCGGGCGACTCGTCCCCGTACCCCCACTCGCGATCGGTAAACGTGTTCACCGTGAAGTGAACGAATCCGATCATTTCCATGCGCTGATAGTCGACCTGGCTTTCCGAAGGCACGACCGCCGTGGTGGAGATGTCGGACTCACCGCTCATCCCCATGTACATCCCGCCGAAGTACGGGATGAGCCAGATCAACCACACGATGACGCTGTAACGGTGGAAGCCCTCGCGGGCCTGCTCGGTCCCGGCGCGCACGACCCGGGTCGCCCATGCGGCGTGGATCAGCATCAGCCACAGAGCGATCTGACCGGTCAGGGTATGCGCTGCAAGGAGGTCGAACGGCCCCGTCGCGAGGCGATGCATGGCCCAGGTCCCTGCGACATCAAACGCGAACCCGGTCCAGAAGGCAGCGACGTGCCACGGCTTCAGGTAGCGTACGATGCGTTCGGCCCAGACGCCGGTGGAATAGAAGACGAGGGCCAGCGTGATCAGGACGGCGGGCCCGGTCACGGCGCCGCCTCTGGTCGCTGCACAAGGAACTGCGGGGTGGAAAGCCCGGCCAGGGTGCGCGAGGGCCGTCGACTGATCATTACGACCGGAACGTCCGTGCTCCGAGCGATGGCCCGGGCCAGCTCGCCCAGCGGTCGATGGCCGCGTTCTCGCCGTCCCATACCCAACACCACCAGGTCCGCCCCAGTCGCGTGCTCGATGATCGCCTCGACGGGCGCGTCCGTGACGTCGACCCGGACTTCGTATGGCCCCGCCGCCTCGTCGCGTGCCAGCTTCCGCATCTCGCGCTCCACCCGGTGTCGCTCATCGGCAGACGTCGCGGTTCCGACCGCGTGCAGGAACGTCAGCGAACGGTCGCCGGACCGGGACAGGCTGGACAGCAGGCGCGCCCGCAGGTGACTGTGGTCGCCCCTCCCACCGATCGGCACCAGAACCCGACGCGCGTCGTCCATTCGCCATCGAGGTGGAGCTCGGACGATGACGGTATCAGCCTGCAACTCGCCCAGCAGGCGCTCGAGGTTTGCCTCGACTCCCACTTCCGTGAGGTCCGGGAGTCCGACGAGCACCGTCTCGCAGTCATGCACCCTGGCCACGCGGGCGATCTCGGGCCACGCGTCTGAGGCGATGGTGAACAGGGTCTCCGGTACCAGCGCGCTCTCGAAGCTCCGTTGCAGCGATTCTCCCAGGATGGACTCGGCGTCGCGCAGCGCCGGATGGTCCCGACCCGCCACACCCGACCCGGGTCGAACCACTGACAGCAGGAGCACCCGGCCCGTTCCCGGCGTGCGCAGCGTCGCCGCCACGTCCACCAGGCTGGCGGCTCGCTCAGGGTTTGCGATGGGAACCAGCACGAGAGGGCTGCGTCCGCGGAGACGGGCCAGATCAGGATCGCGAGCTTCCGCTGACGCGTCGGCCATCCGCGCTCCAGAAGCGAACAGGGTCAGGTAGAGCGCAGCTCCGAGCGCAAGCCAGGTCAGAACGACCGTTCCGGCCTCCGGCACCGCGAACGCCTGGAAAGTGGCCAGACCGAGACAGAGGACGGCTCCGATCACGGGGACGATCGCCGGGCGGGCGCGGTCCGTTCGACTTCCCGCGAGCACCGCAGCCCAGTGCACCATCGCGAACGAGATCAGGAAGATGAGGCTGGAGGCGGCGCCGGCCGCAGCCACATCGCCGACCGCCACAGCGATGACCGCCACCATCAGACCGGTGACCACCACGGCGACCACCGGAGTTCCGCTGGAGCCGCGCACACCTCCGAGTCGCCTGGGGAGAGTTCGATCCCGCGCCATGGCGAATGCCACGCGTGAGGCTCCGACCAGATTGGCCCGCAGAGCTGAGAGCATCGACAGCACCCCCGCCCCGATCACCAGCCAGTAGCCACCTACTCCCATGAATCGCTCGGCCGCTTCCGCGACCAGGCTCTCGGGGTTCGCGGCAGCGGCGGTCGTGATTCCCTCCGGCGGCGCTCCGACGGTCGCCATGAGGAAAAGGAGAGGCAGGTAGATGGCCAGGGCGATCCCGAGCGACAGGTACATCGCTCTCGGAATGTTGCGTTCCGGGTCCTTCACCTCGCCGCCCACAGCAGCGATCAGATCGAAGCCCTGCAGGGCGATGAACGTGTAGCCCATGGCCTGCACGACGCCGACCGGGCCCGCTGGGAGGAAGGGATCGAGACGGCCCAGAAGGTCACTCGGCGAACTGGCGATCCATGCGATGGCCCCGGCTACGACAAGGATGGCGAAGACGATGACCTTGCCGATCGTGGCAGTGTGCCCACCCCCGGCCGCTCGCTGCACCAGCGTGACCGCGTAGACAACGATCGCCGCCAGGGCGAGCCCGGCACGCAGCGGCGCTCCCTGCGTCCATTCCGCACTCATCCCCAGCAGCGGCAGAGCCCGGGTCAGCCCCTCGGCGGCGAACGCGGCGAATCCCAACGAGTACAGCACGCCCGCCAGGATCGAGGCGAACCACACCACCCAACCCACGACGAACGCGACCTCGATGGAAAGGACCTTCTTGGCGTACGCGTAGATGCCCCCCGACTCCGGGAAGCGGCGAGCCAGGTAGGCGAAGCTGGCTACCGTGAGAACCGCGATCACGCCGTTCAAGGCGAACGCGATGATCGCACCCGGGCCGGCGGTGGCGAAGGCCACTCCGGCGAGGGCCAGAATCCCGCCACCCACGATGGCGCCGACGCCGAGGGACGTGGCGCCGAATAGTCCTATGTTGCGCTGGTCTTCCAGAGGTCGCTCACGAGAATCGGTTGCGAAGTTGGTGACTCGGGAGGTCAATCTACCGTGCGGTCACAGCCCGTCCACCACCACGATGCTCGTCTCGGCCACGCGGTGCCTGAGAGCCAGCAGGTCCTGGTACTCCGGGTCTTCGTAGAATGCCCTCACGCTGTCCCGATCCGGAAACCGGAACAGGACCAGGCGCGAAGGCTTCCACTGACCTTCGACCACCTCGAAGTCGCCGCCGCGTACCAGGTACTCTCCCCCGTGCTTCAGGATCAGGGGCGCTACACCCCGCTTGTATTCCTCGTAGGCGACAGGGTCCTTGACCTTGACGTCGACGATCTTGTAGACGGACATCCGGTGCCTCCGTACCTCCCGTGGCTTCACCTCTCAGCCCGGGTGAACGAGCGGGCCCGCTCCACCCGCGCCACGCGGACCGTGTACTCGTCGTACCACGCATCTCGCCCCAGGCGCTGCGCTTCCCGATGCTCGACGTGCTTCCGCCAACCGTCGATCGCCTCCAGCGAGTCCCAATAGGAAACCGTGATCCCGATCGCCCCCTCCCGCACCGATTCGATGCCCAGGAACCCCCGCTGCTCGCCGGCCAGCTCCACCATCCGGTCGGCCATATCGCCGTAACCCCCGTGCTCGGCGGCCCGGCGTGACGTGAAGATCACGGCGTAGTACGGAGGCTCAGGCGTGCTCGCCAGATCACTCACCTGTGGCCTCTTCACCCGGGGGGGGGATTGAAGGCGGCGCGGGCCGCCTGGCTGTTCAAGCTGAAGAACTGCCACGCTCCGACGAAAGCCATGATCCCGAGAAGCACGATCGCCTCCCACTGGTTGTCGGCGTCGTGCGTGCCCCAAGGAAAGTCGAGCGTCAGCGTGTCGGGATCGGCGAACAGGACCACCGTGCATCCCAGCACCGACCCGAACATCACGAGGGCAGCAATCCGTCGAGCCCAGAGCCAGGCTCGCCGGTTCCCCTTCAGCAGTCCTCTTCCAATGGTCCACCCCGACAGACCCACTCCGGCGGGAAGCGCGATCGCAAGGTCGCCACCCTGCAGCGACCTTATCAACTCCATGGCGCCGGTCACGAAGCCAAGGGGCACTCCGGCCAGCCAGAACCAGCCGACGGCGCGGGCGCTGGTCGGAACCAGCTCCGACCGGTCCTCAAGCTCCGCGCGCGTAGGATCTCGCGGTATCCAGGGAAGCCTCACTGATCGTCCGCCGACATGATCGAGTCCTCGAGCGCGCGGCGGGCGTTGGCCGAATCGGACACGGAGAGTGCGCTCTTCACACCGGCCGCTCCGGGGATCACTGACTCGGCGATCGCGCTGTCCCTGGCTCCGTCGCTTCGGGTCTGCGGAGTCTCCTCCGAGCCGCAGCCCGTGATCAGTATGAGCGCGAGTCCGATGATCACGTGGCGCATTCGAACCTCCATGTCAGGGCGAAAACTGGGATAGCCGCAGTCTCACCTCAATGCCGCGATCGCTTCGATCTCCACGAGGCACCCGTAGTGAAGGTCGCGCGAGGGAACGACGGCTCGTGCGGGCCTGTGGTCGCCGAACACCTCGGCGTAGGCCGCATTCACTCCGCCCCACAGCTCCACGTCCGAGATGTAGGCGGTGGTCTTGATCACGTGGTCGAGGTCGCTCCCGGCCGACAGCAGGATCTGTTCGATGTTCCGCAGCGTCAGGCGTGTCTGCTCCTCGATCGAACCGACGCCTTTCTCCCCGGTCGTGAGGTTCACGGCCAACTGTCCCGAGACGTAAACCGTGTCTCCGTACACGACTGCCTGAGAGTAGTGGCCGGCGGGTGGTGGAGCGTCCGGAGTCGATATCATTCTCATCGTGTCAGGCTCCTGTTTGGTTCCGCGTCATGTCTCCCTCGTCATACCCCGTTCGGGTCCCCGCTCTCTTCGCCGATGTCTTCGTTCCACAGCTCCGGGTGCGCGGCGATGAACTCCTCCATCAACTGCAGGCACTCCGGATCATCCACCACCAGGATGTCCACCCCACGCGCGCGCAGGTAGTCCTCCGGGCCGCGGAACGTACGGTTCTCCCCGATGACGACGCTCGGGATGCCGTACAGGAGCACGGTCCCACCGCACATGTCGCAAGGTGACAGGGTCGAATACAGGATGGCGCGGCGGTATTCCGATGCCCTCAACCGGCCGGCGTTCTCCAGGCAGTCCATCTCGGCATGCAGAACCGGACTTCCCTTCTGGACCCGCTGGTTGTGGCCACGCCCGACGATCGTATCATCGATGACCAGCACCGAGCCGATGGGGATGCCCCCCTCAGACAGGCCTTTTCTGGCCTCCTCGATCGCGGCGGCGAGGAACGCGGCGTGATTCACGAGCCGCGCTTCATGCGGGCCGCGTATTCCAGGAAGGCTTCCGGTCTTTCGATGCTGAACAACAGCGAGTAGCCCTCGTCCGTCGGAACGTACACGACGCGGTCGCGCGAGCTCAGCGCGACCAGGGCCTTTTCACCGTTCGCCAGCTTGAACCAGCCCAGCCCCAGGCCGGGCAAACCGAGCCCGTTCGTCCTCCGGGTGGGTTTCACCTGCGAACCGGAATTCACGTTTACCACCCGGGCCTCGTCGAATCGGATCCGCTCGAGGTCGATCGATCGGCCGTAGAATGGCGCCTTGAGCGTGAGTGCGGACTCCGCGACCACCACGCTCGGACGCGTCGCCGACGTGGCCATCCAGCCGAAGCCGATCGCCAAGACGGCCATGAACAGGGTCAAGCCTAGAAGGAACAGAGTGGCTCCGGACGATGCGGGTGTGATCTGGAACTCCACGATCTCCTCCTGTCCTGGATGGCTGACGCTCGATCCCATGGTCCAGACTACCCGGAAACGCTCCGACTATTCGATCACCGGCGTCATCCCACGGGCCCTGAGAGCCTGGTACAGCCGGACGTTCAGCATCGCACCCGTGATCCCGGTATGCTCCTCGGCCAGGTGGGGCTCGTCGACCACCCCGATCCGTCGGGCCAGTTCGGCCCCCGTCAGGTCGCGGTACCCCAGCGCCCACGCCATCGAGGGAATGTCGAGCACGAAGTAGTGATACAGAGTCCGCCAGCTCGACTCCTGTGATCGGAACAGGTGGTCCATGAACGCCGCATCGAACCAGCTGTTGAAGGCAACGAGCAGCACCGTGCGATCTCCGGCGACTCGCTGGTGGAAATGAACCAGGCTGTCGATCGCGGCCCCGGGGCTGAGCGCCCCCAGTTCCTTCCAGCGATCAGCGTCGAATGCGTTTACATCACGCGCCCCATCGGATAGGCGCTCCGGGTGCTCCGGCTGTATCCGGATGAAGAGGCTGTCGATCGGCACGCCTTCCGTATCGGTCATCACGAGGCCGAGATCGATCATCTCGTGGTAACCGGGGACGAGTCCCGTGGTCTCCACGTCCAGGAACGCGAGAACCCAATCATCCGGCGCTACGGCGGGCGATCCCGACTGGGCATGGGCCAGTGGTGCGCCGACGATCACGGCCAGAGCCACGGCTGACGTGGCGAGGCGACTCAGGTCACGGCTACCGGCGAGCCACAAGTCGCCTCTATTCAACGTCCGGCGTCTCTTCCTCCGGGATCATTCCCGGCGGTGGGAAGTGTCCCAGCTGAGCCAATGCGTTGAGATTGTCCCACTCAACCCAGATTTCGGCGATCTTCCCATTCTCAACCCTGAGCAGGCCGATAAACGGCAACTCCAGCTGCTTCCCGCTCGGAGGGAAAGGCCCCATCTGGCCGGTTTGCGTACCCCTGTAGGTCGCGTGAAGCGCTACCTTGTCGCCGCTCGAGAAGATCTGGTTGATCTCCTGCATCGCGTCGGGAACGGCAGCGAGGTCAACGTGCAGGAACGCCTTGAACTCCTCCAGGCTGGTCACTTGGACCTCGGGCGTCGCCGCGCTGTACCTACGAACCGTCTGCGAGACGACATCGTCGAGGGCGTCGAAGTCCCGCGTGTTGATCGCCTCGATCATCCGCAAGACGACTTCCTCGTTGGCTGATGTGTCCTCGGGGGCGCAGGCGAAAGTCGTCCCGATAGCGAAAAGCAAGGCTGCGAACCGGATCACTTTCATGACGCTTCCTCGACTTTCTTCAGGGAGACCGCGTTGATGCAGTACCGCAGACCGCTCGGCGGGGGTCCGTCCGGGAACACGTGCCCGAGGTGGGCGTCGCACGTGTTGCAGGTCGTTTCGATCCTGCTCATTGCGAGCGAAGCGTCCACGTGGTAGGCCACGGCATCGGCTTCTACTGGCTGTGTGAACGAAGGCCACCCGGTGCCTGACTCGAACTTCTCCTCCGAGTCGAACAGCCGCGTGTCGCAGCACACGCAGGCGTACAGGCCGGGCTCGAACAGACTGCACATCTCGGAGCTGAACGGCCGTTCGGTGCCTTTCGCGCGCGCCACGCGGTATTGATCTGGTGTCAGTCGCGCCCGCCACTCCTCGTCCGTCCGCTCCACGCGCCGTTCCGGCGGGGGGTTTCCGCTCCTGGCGATTTCGAGCACATCCGCCCACGTCAGCAAAGCCGCACCGTCCTCGCATCTAGGTTAATCGTATCCAACGGTCTCTTTCCGGCCTTTCGAGGATAACGAAACGAACCAGTCGACCGCCACGCGTCGATCTGCTTGACACGTCCATTAATTATCATATTTTTATGATTATTGAACCCGGGGGGGCACCATTTCCGAGGCGAGTTCACCTGGTGTCACATCTCCGGCCGTGAAGTTCTACCAACAGGGGGACATATGAAGTCCAGAGCTTTCGCATGGGCAACCGCGTTGTTGCTCGTGGGATGCACACAAGCGCCCGAGGCTTCCGACTGGAATATCGAGCCCGATCCGGCGGTCGTGAACTTAGCGCTGGAGAATGCGGAGACCGTGGACCTGGAGCTGGTCGCTCCACCGTTTCTACCGGCTCACGAGCAGGTGGCGTCCGGACCGCCGCGCATTGTCAACGTGCGCCTCGAGATTATCGAGCGAGAAGAAGAAATCGCGCCGGGCGTGTTCGTGTGGCAGATGGCCTTCAACAACAGCGTCCCCGGCCCCGTACCCGTGGTGTTTCAGTGGGACTGGGTGAACCTGACGCTGGTGAACGGAACCACGGACACGATCAACTTCCAGCAACCGGTGGTGAACACGCTGGTCCACAACATCGACTTCCACGCGGCGACGGGCGCTCTCGGAGGCGGCGGTCTCACGCAGGTGGCCCCGGGCCAGGAGGTCGGCCTGCTGTGGCGCGCCGTGAACGCGGGCTTCTTCGTGTACCATTGCGCCCCCGGTGGACAGATGGTGCCGTACCACGTCGTAACCGGGGGGAACGGCGGAATCCTGGTGCTTCCGCGAGAGGGCCTGCGCGACGGATACGGAAACCCGATCCGGTACGACCGCGCGTTCTATTTCGGCGAGCAGGACTACTACGTTCCCATGAACCCTGACGGAACGTCCGTTCGCTTCGACAACTTCGCGTCACAGATGGGGCCCATGCTCCAGGTCATGCGCGGCCTGGTCCCGACGCATATCGCCTTCAACGGCAAGTACGGAGCGCTCACCCAGGACATTCGGCTCGAGGCCAAGGTGGGCGAGACGATCCTCATGCTCCACTCCCAGGCCAACAATCCGTCGTTTCCCCACCTGATCGGCGGACACGGCGATTGGGTATGGCCCTACGGGAAGCTGAACAACAGGCCGGACCAGGGGCTCGAGTCGTGGGACGTCGTGGCCGGAGGCACGGCCGCCGCCGTCTACACGTTCCAGCAGGACGGCGTCTACGCCTACCTGAACCACAACCTGATAAAGGCGTTCCTGTTCGACGCGAAGGCGTTCATTCACGTCACGGGCGGATGGGACGACGATCTGATGACGAACACGTTCGAGGCCCGGCCGATGGGCGGAGAGTGACCGGCCAGGCGATCGATTGAAGCGCGGCTAGTCGGCCGCGGCGATGCGGAGAACCCAGGCGTGACTGCCAGCTTCCTCCAACTCCGGGGGAAGCTGGATGTGCAGGCCGTCCGCATCCTCTGACCAGTCGAGGGGCCGATCGTGCCCCAGTAGACGGATCGCACTTCCCTCCCGCGCCCGTACCGACCGCAGGTGGAGTTCTCGGCCGGGCCACTCCAGCAGGAACGCGTAGATCCGGCGGCCATCCTTGCTCCGGGTGAACCGCACGGTGTCGCCTTCGCTGAACGGCTGGTGCAGCCTCGTCCCGTAGATCCCTTCACCGTTCACCTTCATCCACCGACCGATCTCGGCCAGGGTTTCGTAGGCCTCGTCTTCGAAGGTGCCCTCAGGGGTCGGCGCCACGTTGAGCAGGTAGTTCCCGCCCTTTGACACGACATCGATCAACGTGTGGATGACGCGCTCCGGGCTCTTGTAGGTCGGGTTGAAGTTGTGACCCCAGCTCTGGGTCAGGGTCATGTTGGTCTCCCACGGGTACGGCAGGCCTCCCGGCGGAACGTGCTGCTCCGGGGTACGGTAGTTCTCGAACTCCCCGTGCACCGTGCGATCCACGATGAGCAGGCCGGGCTGGTGGCCTCGCGCCATGGCCGCGATGCGCGGCATGTCGATGTCCTGCTCCCACGGGGCGATGTCGAAGCCCCACGAGCGCACCTCGTCGTTGATCGTGGAATCGGGACGAACCCAACCGCCGTCCAGCCACAGGATGTCCACGCGCCCGAGCGTGGTCATCAACTCTTCGACCTGGTTGTACGTGAAGTCCCGGAAGCTCTGCCACTTCTCGGGGTACTTCCGGATGTCGTAGTTGTTGTTGCGATTGGGAGTCGCCCACAGGGGAGACCAATACTCCGGGTGGTGCCAGTCCGGTTTGGAGAAATAGGCCCCGATCATGAAGTCCTGGGCCCGGAAGGCCTCGAACACCTCCTTGGCCACGTTCGCCCTCGGGTGATCCCTGAATGGGCTGTCAGGGCCGGTGATCCGGAAGTCCGTCTGCTTCGTGTCCCACATGCTGAATCCATCGTGGTGCTTGGTCGTGAACACCACGTATCTCATTCCGGCGTCGCGGGCCGCCTCTGCCCAGGGGGCCGGGTCGAACCGGGTCGGATTGAACTCCCGGATCAGCCCCAAGTACATCTCCTTGAACTCGGTGTACGGCATACCGCCACGGTCCTGGAACGGCTGGTCTTCGGAGCACAGGGCCCACGATTCCACGATCCCGAGCTGCGAATACAGCCCCCAGTGCATCAACAGGCCGAACTTGAGGTCCTGCCACTCCTCCAGGGTCTCACGCACCTGGGGATCGGAGGGGAGGACGTAGGGATGATCCTGGGCGGCAAGGTGTAGAGGACCGTAGGCGCCGCCGAGAAGAAGCGATAGGGCCAGATGCAACGCGATCGTCCTGAGGCTCATGCCGTATCTCCAGCGGAACGCGGAATCGAGTGGGGCGACCGTCAAGTTACGGTGCAAACGACGTGAACTGCCACGATGTCGACACCGGGGCCCGGCTCGCCTATCCTTCCCCTTCCATCTACCGCGAATGAGGCTCGAGCCATGATGACCATGCTCCGCTCTGCTCTGACCGCCGCCGCCGTGTCTTCCGTCGCTTTGTTCTCGGCCTGCCAACAGGCTTCACCCGACGAATCGTCCGATGCCTCCACGCAGGCAGCTGGCGACCAGGGAGAGGACCTGTGGGCCGCGATCAACGAGATCGCGATCGTCGAAGAGATGGTCATGATGCCCATGCGGGACGGGGTGCGACTGGCCACACACATCTACCGGCCCAAGGACTCGGGCGGAAAGCCTGTTCCGACGATCTTCGTGAAGACGCCCTACAACATGAACCTGTGGGGCAACGGCGAGATGAACACGCGCCGCTTCCGCGGCCCGCTGGAGGCCGTACGCCGGGGATACGCCTACGTGAACCAGAACGAGCGCGGGAAGTTCTACTCCGAGGGGGAGTGGGACATCCTGGGTCCGCCCAAGACGGACGGGTACGACGCCCTGACCTGGATCTCCGAGCAGCCCTGGTCGAATGGTAAGGTCGGAACGTACGGCTGCTCTTCCACGGCCGAGTGGCAGATGGGCCTCGCCTCCCTGGACCACCCGGCCCATGCCGCCATGGTCCCGCAGGGATTCGGGGCCGGAGTCGGCCGCATCGGCGATTGGTACGAGCAGGGCAACTGGTACCGGGGCGGCGCCGAGCAGATGCTGTTCTTCTCGTGGCTGTACGGGGTCCAGAACACGCAGCGCCCACAGTTCGATCCGGACATGGACGCGGACGATCGAGCCCGGGTGGCTCGCTACTTCGACCTGTCGCCCGAGCTGCCACGGGTCAACTGGCCGGAAGCCATCTGGCACCTTCCGCTCGAGGACCTCATGCGGAGCGTGGACGGACCGGAGGGTGTGTACGCCGACCCGGCTCCGGTGGCCACGGGCGGACGGATGATCCAGCGCACACCGGACGACCCCGCCTGGTACCGGGGCGGTCTGTACCACGACGACGAGCCGTTCGGTGTCCCGAGTTTCTGGTTCATGTCGTGGTACGATGTTTCGATCGGCCCGAACCTGGCCCTGTTCAACCACGTTCGTCAGAACGGACTGGACGCGGAGACGCGGGACAACCAGTTCGCCATGGTGGCCCCCGTGACCCATTGCGCCTATGCACGCGCCGAAGAGAATACGGTGGTGGGAGAGCGCAGCGTGGGCGACGCCCGCTGGGATTACAGCGATCTGATCTATGAGTGGTTCGACCACTGGTTGAAGGGCGAGGAGAACGGGATCACCGACTCTCTTCCGCGGGTCCGGTACTACACGATGGGCTCCAACGAGTGGAGCACTTCCGAGTCCTGGCCGCCGGAGCGAGCGGAGACGCTGACCCTGTACCTGGGCTCGGAGAACGGCGCGAACACGCTGGAAGGCGATGGCGTCCTGACGACCGAGGTCTCGGCTACGGGAGGAACCTCCGACAGCTTCGCCTACGATCCGATGGACCCGGTCATATCGTGGGGTGGCAACGTGTGCTGTACCGGCGGAGCGATTCAGGCGGGCTCATTCGACCAGAGGGAGACGGAGGCCAGCCGTGAGGATGTCCTCGTCTACACCACGGAGCCGTTCGAAGAGGGGCTCGAGGTGAGCGGAACGATCGGCGTCACACTCTACGTATCCTCCGACGCCCGCGACACCGACTTCACGGTAAAGCTGCTCGACGTGTACCCGGACGGCACCGCGTACAACCTGGACGAGACGATCCAGCGCATCCGATATCGCGATGGGTATGATCGGCAGGTGTTCATGGAGCCGGGACAGGTATACGAGGTCGAGGTTAGCCCCATGTCCACCTCCAACTACTTCGCACCCGGCCACAGCCTGAGAATCGAGGTCTCGAGCTCGAACTTCCCGCGTTTCACGCGCAACCTGAACACGGGTGGGAACAACTACGACGAGACGGAAGGCGTGGTGGCCAACAACCAGGTGCATCACTCTTCCGAGTATCCGTCACAGATCCGGATCCCGGTGGTACCACAATGATTGACCGCGTGCGACCATCCGCGATCCTGGTCGGGCTCGCGGCGCTGGCCCTGACCGCGTGCTCGCTGGAATCCTCGGCTCCGGAAGCGCCCGAGAAGCCGGATCCGTACGCCACTCGCCTGGAGGCGCCGGAGCGTATCGTCGCCATCGGCGACTTGCACGGTGACCTGTCCGCTACCCGTGCGGCCCTCAGGCTGGCCGGCGCGATCGACTCGCTCGACACGTGGATCGGTGGCGACCTGGTCGTCGTTCAAACCGGCGACATCCTGGACCGCGGAGACGAAGAAGAGGCCATTTTCGGGCTTCTGGCGCAACTTCGCGAACAGGCCGAAGCCGCAGGCGGCGCCATCCACGTGCTCAACGGCAACCATGAGCTGATGAACGCGTACCTCGACTATCGCTACGTCACGGACGGCGGGTGGGTCGACTTCGAGGATGTGACCGAAGTCGTAGCCGTCGACTCGTTTCTGGCTTCACTCGAACCGCATCAGCGAGCACGGGCGCAGGCGCTCCGGCCCGGTGGCGAGTTTGCTTCATTGCTCGCCGAACAGAACACGTTCCTCATTGTGGGACAGACGCTCTTCACGCACGGCGGAGTGCTGCCCGAGCACGTGGACTTCGGCCTGGAGTGGATGAATGGACAGGTCCGGTCGTGGCTGCGGGGCGAGATCGAGCAGCCCGAGTGGATCCGCGGCGACCTGAGCCCGGTCTGGAATCGTCTCTACTCCGACGCGCCGAACCGGGCGGCCTGCGACACCCTGTCGATGGTGCTCGAAGGTCTCGACGTGGAGCGGATAGTGGTCGGCCACACAATCCAGGACGCGGGAATCACGTCCTACTGCGGTGGACGCGTGTGGTGCATCGACGTGGGCATGGCCGAACACTACGGCGGAAGTCCGGAAGTGCTGGAGATCCGGGGAGACGTCGTGCGGGGTTTGCGCTAGGTCCGACGGGCCTCACCGGGAAAGGCACTCCGCTGCGACGTGCTCGTACACCTCTGCATCGATCGCCGAGAAGCAGCAGAACACGACGCGCTCGGGAAGGGCTGATGCCTCCAGATGAGACGCTACAGTGCTGAGCGCGATTCGCGTCGCCTGGTCGATCGGGTAGCCGTACACCCCGGTGGAGATGGCCGGAAACGCGATGCTCTCGGCGTTCACTCCTGCCGCCAGTTCGAGGGCTCCTGAGTAGCAGGACGCCAGCAGCTCCGCCTCACCCCGATCACCCCCGTGCCACACCGGACCCACCGCGTGTGCGACGTACCGCGCGAGTAGCCGATAACCCCGCGTCATCTTTACTTCACCCGTCGCGGCGCCCCCGAGCGCGCGACATTCATCCAGAAGCTCGGGTCCCGCCGCCCTGTGGATGGCCCCGTCCACGCCGCCGCCGCCGAGAAGGGATCTGTTGGCGGCGTTGACGATGACGGCGACGTCCAGGGTGGTGATGTCTGCGGTGACAACTTCGATCCGACCGCCATGCCAACTGCTCAACCCGCCTCCCTGCTAATCCGTCTTCCGCCGGTTCTCCAGCTCCCGCTCCAACAGTTTCCTGAATTTGTTGTCGCTCATCAGTTCGTGCGTGATGAGACTGCCGAACAGGAAGGCCCCGAACGTTCCGAACGGTGACGCCGCTCCCCGGACGTCCTCCACCGTGGCCAGCTCTCGTGACGTCACCGCCAGGTCGAACTCTCCCGCCACGGCGGACATGTCCTGAAGGCAGCCGGGGACGAATGGACACTGGTAGACGTACTCGAAGTGAACGCCGTCGGCCTCGGACACGGTTCCCCGCCGGGCGTTGTCGGCGAATCGTGGAGTCGGAGCTGTTCCATCCCGGAAGCACACCAGGTCGTAGCCCGTCTCCGTGCGGTCCACCAGCTCGAACCCCTGGCTGAGATAGAATCGGGTATCCGTGAGGTAGGGACTCCGACCGCTGACCGCGACGACACCATGGTGTCCCGCACTCGCGTCATCGAGGCAATGCCGCAGGAGCTCGCGGCCCAATCCCTGGCCCTTGTAGCGGCCCGATACCCACAAACAGTGGATCACCAGGTAGCCTGGAGCCACGACGGGTCGCCAGGCCGACTCGGCCGTAGCGTATTCGACGAACACCTTCCCGCGCACGTCGAGCTTTCGAAACACCAGGCCCCGCCCGAACCCATGGGACAGGAAGGCTTTCTTCCGTTCGACGCCCTCCTGGTGGTCCTTCCCCGCGATCGCGCAGCAGATGTGCTCGTGCTCGATGTTCGACGCATCGAGGTCGACATACAGAGGTTTGCCATCGTTTCGCTTTTCCATGTCCAGCCTGCTCCGTCACTCAGTGCAGTCGCACGGTGGGCAGCCCTTGTCGAACACGACTCTCCAGCGTCCGTCAGCATCGAGCCGCCAGACCGAGTTGAAGGTGCCGATCCGGTTTCCATCGGGATCGTGGACCGGTCCGCTGCTCAGAGCGAGCGTGCCTGAGTCCAACACCTCCACCTGCTCCGGCTCCCAGGAAAACGGAGCCTCGTCACCCTCGAAGAAGGGGCTCCATACAGCTGCGATTTGATCGACTCCGCGCAGGACCCTGCCGGTGAAGAAGACCGCTTCGTCCGCGATGTGCGAGACGAACGCGCCCAGGTCACGCTCGGCCATGGTAGCGGCGAAGGCCCGTTCTGCGGCACGCACTTCTGATGCGAGCTCCTCAGCCGTCTGGCCAAAGACCGGCGATGGTGTGATTGAAGACAGGGAGAACAGCACGAGAAAGCTGAGGGTCTTCATCTGCTCACCTCCGGGCTTCGCGGCTACCTGACCCGCTGTCAGGGTCGGGCGTCGTCGAAGAACTCGACTACGCCCGTTTCCAGGGAGTACTCGGCGCCAACCACGCGGAGGCCCTCCACCCGTATCAGCTCCTCCAGGATCTCCGAGCCGTGCCGCAGGTGGTCGACCGAGACTCTGATGTTGGCCCGAACGGCTTGTCGCACAAGCTCTTCGTGATCGTGCCGCAGCTCGGTATTCAGCAACCCCTCGACGGACGGCCGGACACGATCGACGATCGATCGCAGGTTTGGCGACTGGTCTTCGGCTGGCTGTTGGAGCTCGTCGAGAGTGGCGAGGACGGCCCCGCACTCGGTATGTCCGAGGACCACGACGAGTCGGGTGCCGAAGCTGGCGGCCGCGAATTCAACGCTCCCAACCTGCGAGCGCGCCACGATGTTCCCCGCGACCCGGATGACGAACAGGTCGCCGAGTCCTTGACCGAAGACAATCTCGGCCGGGACCCTGGAGTCCGAACAACCCAGGATGATCGCGAAGGGGGCCTGCTGTGCCGAGGCGACGGAACGAGGATGACTCGGGCGAGTCTCTCGGCTCAGGTCGCCGGAGGCGAACAGGCGGTTTCCCTCGCGCAGACGTTCGAGCGCCTCGTGCGCCGGTATCGGCGCTTGATTCCCTGTTGGCATTGGTCAGACCGGCGTTTCGGGTTCGTAGACTTCGCCGTCCAGGTCGTCCAGCTTCAGTTGAATGTGGGCCCGGGCATCCTGGATGGCCTGGTTGTAGACCGGTGGCCCCAGCTGTCCGAGGAAGAAGTCGATGAGGCGTGAAGCCTGGAACACGCTCAATTCACGTTCAAACTCCTTGACGAAGAGCTGCTGAATCGCATTGATGAGTATCTCCCTGCGCTCCTCGGAGAGGCGCATGCGCATCGGTTCGGAAGCATCCTGATTCACCGGCTTTTCCTCTCACCCAGGCAATCGTCTTCATGGGCTGGTTCGGGCACGAGCACCGCAGGCCTAGCACCCCTTCATGTATTTCGGCCGGATCACCAGATGACCACGGGCGTTCAGCAGATCTACTCGCAGAAAGCGCTTCGGCTGGACTTCTTCCACCGGAGGAGGGTCTCCGCCGGAGCACCACGCGTCACCCGGCTGCTCGGGCCGGAGATCGAGGTGATCTCTGTCGGAAGCCACTACATACCAGCCGGTGCCCCCAATCTCGATGATGTCCCCGGACCGGACTGCGATCACCAGATCCGATCCCGCGTCGACCTGCGCTTGAAACCACACCGGCGACGCCCACGGTCCCGGGGGTAGCTGAAACCAGTCGCCGCGCCGATCCGCGATCGTCTGGTGAAAGTAGGTTCCGTAGCCCCAATCCGGCATGTAGAGATCCGGAGTGAAGAACTGCAGCTCACCGGAGGACCCTTCCGGCCGATGGAAGGCGCTGAGTCCCCGGCCCGGCACCACGACCACCAGAAGCTCGCCGACCACGGGCGACCCGCGATCGGGTGCCGCGTACAGGGAAGTGACGCTCACGCCGGGCGCGAGCTGCTCCTCGTAACACCGGTCCAACGTCTCCGAATCGGTGCAGACCTGGCTGAGTCGATTCTCGTTCTCCAGTCGAGCCAGCGGCGCCTCTCCGTACAGCCCGACCCACGCCGGGAAGGGCTCCTGCGCGCTAAGCTCGCGCGCGCCGGGCGAAGCGGAGGCGAGGAGCAGAAGCCACAGGGGAAGTCCAACGACGTGGGCGAAGTGGCGGATCATTCTGCTATTCTGCCCGCTCGTCCGTCCGGTGCAGGCCTGGTAATCGTTGGCCTTCTCATGGGCTGGGCTTTCGAGCCGCAGTCCAATACGCCAGGAAGTCACGCCCCAGGGAGTGGGTCATGCCGATCAGTCGACCGTTCGACAACAGTCCCGAGTGATTGTAGGGCCCTGATCCATCGGCGGTCACGAAGGCAAACCGCAGGGCGCCCCACGCGACGTTGAGCCGTCCCTCCTGGATGGGCGTGCCGTAGAACGTTCCGGCGATGCTGTCCCCGTCCACAGACTCGACGATGAACTCCTGGAAATACGGCTCCGCTTCGGGGGTGGGCCTGAGATCGACCTGCCACGCACCCAGCAGGTCTGCCGCGCTGACGGATGACTTGAAACGGTATTGGTTTCGTTGAAGCTCTTTCTCTGATCCGTCGTAGCGGACGAACTTCGTGATCGTCAGCCGCCCAAGCTCTGCCTCCACCACGTTTCGGATCGTCGCCTTCCGGCCGGCGTCTTCTCCCTCTCGCTTCAACACCAGCCGGTACGTGCCTGACGGCTCATGGAACCGCCGCTCTTCGATCTGCCAAAGGGCACCGAAGAACACTCCCCGCTCCGTCTCGCGTAACCGCTCGCGGCTGGTCACCAGGCTACCGTCAGGTTCTTCATACGAGAACTCGAAGGTCAGGGCATCTCCCTCATCATCGGATCGCACTTCGAGACGAGTGGGAAGCTGGACCAGGGATTGATCGTCGCCGTAGTCCAGGTACTCGAGTTCTCCGTCCCACGACCCGATCAGGTAGTCAAAAGAACCCGGACTCTCCTGGATCGCGGCACCGGCTTGTGCGCCACCGAGTGACAGGCTGATCAGCAAAGCCAGGAGGGACCTCGAACCGCGCATCTAGTCCTCCTTGACTGGCTTGGGCATGTTGGTCTTCTCGACCCGGTACCGAGGGATCGTCAGGTACTGTTCAGGATCTCCGGGCCCGGCTACCACGAACTCCCAGCATGTAACGCCCAAGCGAGCTCTGCAAGGTGGGAGCGCCGCGCACAGGAAGTCGGTGGCGCCCTGCCGGTAAAGGTATAGAATCCGGACCATAGTGTGAGACTCGTCGTGGGACGCAATGAACCGTCAGGAGGACTAGTGAGGTCAATCACCATGTGGCCAGCCGGAATGCTGGCGATCACGGCACTGCTCGCCACCGCAGTCGGGTGCGGTGAGGACGGGATGACCGCGACCCTTCCCACCGCAGACGATATCGTCCTGACCGAGATCGCGAGCGGTCTCGAGCGCCCTGTCCAGTTGGTCGGTCTTCCCGACGACCCAAGGCTCTTCGTCGTCCAGCAGAGAGGACGGGTCCGGGTGCTGGCCGGCGGCCAGCTTCGATCGGAGCCCTACCTGGACATTGGTGGCCAGATTTCCGGCGGTAACGAGCAGGGTCTTCTGGGCGTCGCCTTCCACCCGGATTTTGCGTCCAACGGTTACGTCTACGTCAACTACACGAACGGCGCGGGCGACACGCGGGTGGTCCGCTACACCGAGAGTAACGACGGATTGACCCTGGATCCGACCACCTTGAAGGAAATCCTGTTTGTCGAGCAACCGAACGGGAATCACAACGGGGGACAGCTTCTCTTCGGCCCGGACGGCATGCTCTACATCCCGCTCGGCGACGGTGGGTCAAGCGGGGACCCGCGTGGAAACGGACAGAACCTGAACACACTTCTCGGGGCCATCCTGAGGATCGACGTGGACGGCGGAGATCCATACGAGATTCCGGCCGACAATCCGTTTGCCTCCGGGGGCGGCCAGCCGGAGATCTGGGCCTACGGCGTGCGCAACCCGTGGCGAAACGACATCGATGCGGAGGGCGGTTTCATTTACGTAGCAGACGTGGGTCAGAACGAGTGGGAAGAGGTGAGCGTCTCTCCCCTGGCCGAGGCGGGAGTGAACTACGGGTGGAACACGGTCGAGGGCCCCGACTGCTTCCGGGACTCGGGCTGCGATCGGACAGGCCTGAGGGACCCGGTCGTGTGGTACGGTCATGGGGACGGCTGCTCGATCACCGGGGGACACGTGTACCGTGGTGACGCGATGCCGGCCCTGACGGGGACCTACTTCTACTCCGACTACTGCTCGGGATGGCTGCGGAGCTTCCGGTACGATTCGGTCCGGGACGCGGCCGTCGAACAGCGCGAATGGTCGATTCGGGAACTGGGAAGCGTCTACTCGTTCGGTCGCGATTCCGATGGCGAGCTCTACATCCTGGCCGGGACTCGAGTCTACCGCATCGATCCAGCGCCCTGATACGTTGAGGATCCCCGAACGACAGGTCTTCACTACAGGGAGTTCGTGCGATGACCACTTCACGGCGTGAGTTTCTGGGAACTGGACTGGCGGCTGGCGCCGCGCTGACACTCGGTCGTCCCGGTGCACTCAGGGGCGCAGACGTGAGGGCCCTTTCAACGGTACGCCCGGAGCCGGCGCCTCACCCTCTGAACATCCTGATCCTGGGTGGAACCAGCTTGATCGGACCCCACATCGTGGCCTACGCCATGGGGCGCGGTCACACGGTCACGACCTTCACCAGGGGGAGAACCAGGCCCACCGTTCACCAGGATCTGTTCAACCACGTCGAGCAGTTGGTGGGGAACCGGGACAGCGACCTCGAGGCGCTGAAGGGAAGGTCCTGGGACGTGGTGATCGACAACTCGGGCTACCGGGTGAAATGGGCCACGGACGCGGCCGAGCTTCTGCGAGATTCCGTCGATCTCTATCTCTATACGTCCTCAATCGGCGTCTACTACCCCTACCTCAGGGACTCCCTGCTCGAGGACGACGTGCTCAACGCCGAGATCCCACCAGAAGAGACGCTCTCCGAGGTGCAGAAGATGGAGTACGGTTACGCGGTCATGAAGACCCTGTCCGAAGCCGAGATCGTGCGGGTCTTCGGGGAGGATCGCACCATCCTCTCCCGCCCGACCTACATGGTGGGGCCTGGTGATCGATCGGACCGGTTCACGTACTGGCCGGTGAGATTGGCGCGCGGCGGCGAGGTCATGGTCCCCGGCAAGGCCGATGACCTGGTTCAGTTCATCGACGCCCGCGACGTGGCGGGCTTCATGGTGAGACTCGTCGAGAATCGGAACACTGGGGCGTTCAACGTCGCCGGCCCGGCTTCACCCATGGGAATGCACGCCTTCGTCTACGGCAGTCATGCCGCCTTCAGTTCAGCGGCCACGTTCGTTTCGATTCCGGACTACGACTTCCTCGTGGAACACGAGATCACGGAAGTGACGCCGTGGGTTCTGCCGATCGGTGACAACTACGGAACGTCGCGTGCGAGTGTCGACAAGGCGGTGGCCAACGGCCTGACGTTTATGCCCCTGGCCGAAACCGTGCGGGACACACACGAATGGTGGCACTCCGGGGTCGTATCCGAAGAGCGGCAGACACGCATGGTATCGGGAGAGGATTCACTGATGGCCCGTGAAGCGGAGATCATCGCGGCGTGGAAAGCGCACGGATAAGCGTCAGTTGGGCCTCGCGAGCTGGTAGACCTGAAGATACTGGACCTCGAACTCGTCGCGCCTCACACCGACCAGGTAGTCGTCTCCTATCTCCAGGACGCGGACCGGCGGAACCGAGACCGGACCGACCGGATGTCCGTCCGCAGTGAAGACCAGGTAGCGGTCGCCTTCCCGTCCATGCGTTGCCCCGGGTGTTTTCACCCACAGATGACCGGCCCTGTCCAGCACCAGATCGGTGTACGGGGGATGCTCCGTTGGCGCCGGGACCTGCGCCAGGATCTGGTCGGCGGCCTCACGGGTCAACTTCGTCGTGAGCACATCGGACATCGAGTCGCTCCACGCGGTGACCGCGGAGTCCGTCGCCAACACGGGTTCGCCCTCCCATCGAACCACGACTTCTTCTCCGTTCGGCCCGAAGCAGGTCACCTCCGGACCCTCCTGGTCGCCTATGCACAGACGGGATTCGTTCGGCTGAAGGGCGATCGAGGCTCGCCGCGCGAGCGGCGGCACCACGGGCAGTGGTCCCTTCGGCATCTGCACGGAGACCTGCTCGGTGTCGTGGAAGAACAGGATGGTGTCGATCGCGGATTCGTCGGCGGCTACGCGCAGGGCACCGGTCTGCTGCCGAAAGCGACCGTGCGGCACATCCGCGGTCTTGAAGATCAGCCTTACCACGAGATCCCCGTCGCTCAGCAGCATTCCCGACGCGGGGTACAGCGGCGGCTCGAGGGCCTGCGCGATCGCTTCACGGCTGAACGACTGGATGCCTGAAAGTTCACCCCCTGAACCGAATTCGGTGACCCGGAACGTCGCGTCATCCCAGACCAGGGTGGAACCGTTCGGTCTGGACAGTACCTGGGTCGGCCTCGTGAACTCGCCCGGGCCGGATCCTGCGGAGCCCAGGACCTTCTGCAGTGTCCCGTCAGAGTGGTAGGTCCGGACGGTGCGGGAACCCGCATCCGCCACGACCCATCCGCCGTCCGGGCGTCGCGCCGCGGCTGCGATGTTGGAGAACTGGTAGGCGGGATCTCCTTCGAGAACGCCTATGACGAGGTATGGCTCGGTCGCGATGACCCAGGAGGCATCAACCCCGGAAGCCTCGGGGCGAGCGGACTCGCTGCGACACCCCTGCAACGCGAGCAGCACAATCAACGGCGCCGCGAAACGGAGCGGCATGCGGGCTACTCCTGTTCCAGGTCCAGCGCTTCGCGTGCTGCAGCCAGGTCGTTCGCCGGCACGTACAGCCTGATCCCGCGCACCGAGGAGCCGGCGTGCCCCAGGCCGAAAATGCCCGCGGCACCTCGCCGGTCGATGCGGCTGAGAATACCGACCGAGTCCAACCGGCCTGCGGCGATTTCCGCTTCGTAGACAGCTCCATACTCCGCGAGCACCACCCAGGTGGCCTCTTCATGCTCTTTCACTCGATCACCCCTCGGCCGCCGCCCTGGCCGCCTCGGCTTGCTCGCCCTCGGTCAGCATGCGGTGGACCGGGGCCGTCGCTTCCCTGGTCAGGACTTCTTCGATCCCGTCGATCGTGATCGCGTACTGCCCGCTTTGCAGGATTTCGACCCAGCCTCGCTTCTTCATGTACCAGAAGGGAAATTCGAGGTGTTCGCGCGGGACGCCGAGCTTTCTCTCCAGGTCGATCGCACCCACACCGCCGGACTCCGGGTTGTTTCGCCGGGCTGCATAGAGTAGCGAGAGCACTCCACTGAATATCTTCTGGTCCTCCTGGTGGCTTCCTCGGGTGGCAGCCTGATCGAACACCTGCCACTGCATGCTCTTGTGCTTGTCGTACTGCACGTCGAACGCGGCGCGGCGGGCCGGGTCGGTCAGCACCTCGTAGGCCTCGTGAACCTCCCGAAACGTGTCCTCGTTTCCGGACTCCGGGTTGTCCGGGTGGTAGCGCTTGGCCATCAGGCGGAATACACGCTCCAGCGTATCGCTGTCCGCATTCTGACTGAGCTGCAGGACCTCATAATGGTCGACAAACGGAGTTTCACTCACCTGGAGACCCCCTCAATGGGTACGATTTCCTTTCGACATCGGCCTTCACCGCATCGCAGTGATTGTGCCACAATGAGCAATCGCGAGAGAAGCGTGCAAGGGCTCTACTTCTCCAGGGTCGCCATCCTGAACTGCTGAATCAGGGGCACTCTCTCCGGCGAGAGGGTGAAGAAGACCAGGATGTCCGTGTTGGTGCCCTCGATCACGAACGAACCGCGAAGCTGGTTTTCCGGAACCAGCTCCCGGACGCCCTGAATGTCACCCGCTTCCTGGAAGAGCTCCCGGGAGCGAAGCACGATATCGCTCAGCCGGCTGTCCTTGAAGAAGTTTTCCGCGAATATCCCGGACTCCCTGGCGCCCTCCCAGTCCGGGAGCAGTTCCACGAGCTGGTTCTTCCGCATCTCGAGAACATCGGGAACGGGTAGGCTGCGCGGCTCCAGGCCGGCCGTCGTGATGATCCCATCGATGATCGCGGTATTGAGCGTACTGGTCCCTCCGTAGGTGATGTTGTCGAACGACATCACGGCGAGTCCGTACTCCGGCACCATCGTCCAGTTACTCCCGAATCCGGGCAGTCCGCCGCTGTGTCCGATGATCACCCGACCCTCGCAGTCTTCCATCCACCGCAGGCCGTAGGCATAGGCCGACGCCGACGGACACTCCCGGCCGCTCGGGTAGCGGAAATCGGGCATCAGGGAGGCGAAGCGCCACGGTTGGTGCATTTCACGGAGCGAGCTTCGCTTCAGCGGACCGTTGTCCGGATCGCTGCGGGGAGGCCACGCCGAGAGGTGCAGCGCGACGTACTTCGCGAAGTCCTCGATCGATGTGATCAGTCCGCCCATGGCTCCATACGCCCCGTGGTGCTCCAGAGGGATGTTCACCCAGGCTTCATCCAGCCAGTCGTAGCCGAGCACCAGTTGATCCGGGGAGGCGTTCTCGTACTCCCACACAGTGCTCGTCATACCCAGCGGCTCGAAGATGTGGATCCTGGTGTAGTCTCGATAATCCATCCCGGAGACGACCTGTACGATCTGCCCCAGGAGCGCGAACCCGAGATTGCTGTACTCGTACTCGATTCCCGCCACGTTCGAGAACGATATTCCGCCTTCGATCAGTTCCATCAATTCGGAATCGGAATCGGCCAGTTGCCGGTCGCCCCACGGGTTGTCTTCCGGGAACCCCGCGGAGTGGGTAAGCAGGTGCCGAATCGTGATCTCGGGCGCGTCGGTCGTCAGGTAGGTCAGGGCGCGGGTTTCCGGCAGGTACTTGGTGATCGGATCGTCCAGACTCAGCCTTCCCTGGTCGCGCAGCTGCAGGATGGCCATCGCCGTGACGCTCTTGCTCATGGAGGCGATGCGAAACAGTGAGTTGGTCCGCGCCGGAGCCATCGATTCCAGATTCGTGAACCCAAAGCCCTCGGAGTAGATCAGCTGTCCGTCCAGGACCACTCCGTACGCGAAGCCGGGCATGTGCTGCCGTTCAGCGTACTCCCGGAACTTCTGGTCCACGGTGGCCGCAGTGGCCGCCACCTTTTCGGCCCTGTCCGGGTCGGTGAATTCGGGTACGGTCTGGGCCTGCAGGGGCGCAGCGAGGATCAGGCCCAACATGATGTAGCGCATCAGGTCTCCGGTCTGTTCACTGTGCATTACGTGAGGAGCGATCGCCCTACGGTAATCGTCACAGGACTGCGTCTTCGATGGCTGTTTCTCGCCACCGGGCCGCGTGTTCGACTCCCTGCCTCCCCGCACTCTCACCTCCCGCGTAGATGACCTCGTACAGCTGGTACTGATCGCGGGCTCCGGTCTCGGCCCCGGCGAAGCCGACGTGAGACTCGGCACCAACGTCGACCCGCCCACGTATTCCAAGCAACTGTCGCCGGGCCATGATGGAATCGATCACGCGGAAGACAAACAGGGCCAGCGGGGCGGTGAACCCGGAGGCATCCGCCGCCATGCGGCTGACCAGACGTGTGCGGTCACCTTCCTGATCAAGCACGAAACCGGAGACAAGCCGGGTCCGGGATCCGGCGAAGCGCGCACCGTCGACCCACCACGCGAGAGACCGCCCGGGGTCGATGTCGCGCAGGTACCCTATGGCCGTGGCATCTCCCAGGGCCGGCTCCGGTATCCAGGACACGATATGCCGCGCCGATGTCTTTCTGCCGTTGTCCAGCCGGTCGACGCTGTACCAGCCGGCTCCGCGCCCCAGCTGGGCGATCCACGGCCAGACCTGATCGGGAGACGCGTCGATGGATATGGCGCGGGTCATGGCCACCCTGTAAGGCGGACCGCCATCCAGGTAGTCGTCGCCGGGCATTGTTCGGTCGCGCTCAGCCGGGGTGGAACCCCACCACATCCCCCATCGCAGCAGGGCTGACCCAGCGGCGAAACCGATCAGGGCGATGAGCAGCGGTACGACCCAGTTCATCAATCGATCTGCATCAACTCGACGGGCGCCCCGTTTTCGACCACGAACGCCACCAGCACACCCGGAGATGGACTGTTCGGTGCGATCAGCACTTCCCTGCCGTCCAGGGCCGCCTCGAGATCGTCCACCTCGAAGGCTACGTGCGGCACCGCCTGCACGAGATCCGGTAAGGAACTGTCCGGATCGAACCGCATCCACTCGATCCGGAATGGACTGGACTCGTAGCCGGAGACATGCATGCCGAACTCCGGAAGATAGCGTTCATCCGGGCGGGCGATCGACGTGGGTATGCCGAGGTGGTGATATCTAAACATGGTCCGTTGATCTCCCTTCCGGCTCGTTCTAGAGCGTGTACCCGTCGTCGATGGGCAACTCGACCCCTGTGATGTGACTGGCTGCATCGGAGACCAGGAACAGCACGCCCTCAGCGACCTGCTCGGGTTCGGCGAACCGATCACCGCCGTGAGCCTCCATCGCCGCAAACGCGGCTTCCTCCGACCCGTGCAATTCAACGAGATTTCCGAAGAACGGCATCGCACGCCAGAGAGGCGTCTTCACCCCACCCGGACTTACCGCATTGATACGAATCGGCAGGTTTCCCTCGCGACATTCCTTGGCTGCCGCTCGGACCAGCATGCTGACGGCTGCCTTGCTCGTGGAGTAGGACGCCGCACCTGCGGAAGGCCTGATCCCGGATGCGGAACCGATCACGACGATCGCGCCGCCGGATTCCCTCATGGCGCGGATTCCGTGTTTGATCGCCAGGAAGCTGCCGTCGAGGTTCGTGGCCAGGACGTGTCGCCACTCGGCCAGGGTCGTGTCGGCAAGTTGGCTTGCAGCCGCGATGCCTGCCGCGTGGACGAGCGCATCGAGATGTCCCTCTTGCTCGAGCACGACGGCGACGGCCGTTTCCCAGTCCGCTTCTTCGCGCACGTCGAGTCGAGTTTGGATAGTGCGGGATGTCTTCGCAGCGGAGGTGCCGACGTCGTCGGCCTCGGCTGGGACCAAGTCGGCACAGTAGGTCACTGCGCCGTGGGCGGCCAGCAGTCGAGCAGTGGCCGCCCCGATTCCGGATGCCGCACCGGTAACCAGGGCCACGCGACCCCTCAGGAGCTTATCCATACGCTTTCAGTATAAGGCCTCGATGGCCCTGATCCAGAGCGGATCAGGACCCGAGGATCGGGGCACCCGCCAACCCGTGTCAGGCGGCAGGCTTACAGGGATGCTCCCAGCCTAGCTGGCGCGTCGCCGGCTGCCGGAACGGACTCCGGCATTGCGCCGCCGACTCCGCGGCTGATCTTCGTTGCCTGGTCGTCCGTTGCCCTGGGACCGGCTGTTGCTTCGCGGCTTTCCACCGTTGTTTCGCGGCTTTCCACCGTTCCGGGACGACTCGCTGCTCCGCGGCTGTCCGTTGCTCCTGGCCTGTCCGTTGCTCCTGGCCTGTCCGTAGTTCCGGGACTGCCCTTGAGGCTGACGGCGCGCGGATGTTCCCTCAGCCTGGCTGAAGCCCTCGACCTGCCGGCGCGGGATCGGTGCGCCGATCATGCGCTCGGTGGACTTCACCCACGCCTGGTCACTGCTCGTGACGAACGTGCAGGCTATTCCTTCGAGTTCCGCGCGGCCCGTACGACCGATTCGGTGCGTGTAGGCCTCAGGCGTGTTCGGTACATCGAAGTTGATCACGTGCGACACGCCGCTGACGTCGATTCCGCGAGCCGCGATGTCCGTGGCCACGAGGATGTCATACGACCGTGAGCGAAAGCCCCGCATGGCGCGGTCGCGCTGGCTCTGGGACATGTTGCCCTGGAGCCCCACGGCACGGTGCCCGGCCTTGCTGAGCTGATCGGCCAGCCGCTTCGCGCGGTGCTTCGTGCGCGTGAATACGATGGCTGAATCGCAGTCATCTCCCCTGAGCATATGCTCGAGGAGATCTCGCTTGCGCTGCTCCGCGACCAGGTACAGTGCGTGATCGATCGTGCCGGCTGGGACAGCGTTGGCCAGCTCGACCACGTGCGGGTCCTTCAGCAGGTCGTCCGCCAGTCGCCGAATGTCCTTCGGCATGCTGGCTGAGAACAACAGGTTCTGCCGCTGCTTCGGCAGCTTCGAGATGATCTTCCGAATGTCCGGAAGGAACCCCATGTCGAACATGTGGTCCGCCTCGTCCAACACGAGCGTCTCGACCTGGTCGAGATGCAGCACGCGCCTGTTGAGCAGGTCGAGTATTCGTCCGGGGCAACCCACCACGATCTCAGGTCTCCGCCGCAGCGTGTTCACCTGACCCTGGATCGAAACCCCACCGTAAATCGTCACCGATTTCAGGCTCGTGAAGTTCGAGAGCGTCCGAATCTCGGCCGCGATCTGAGTGGCGAGCTCGCGAGTGGGAGCGATCACCAGGGCGCGGGGGCCCTTGCGAGGGCTGTCGAGCAACCGGTCGAGAAGGGGCAGCGCGAAGGCCGCCGTCTTGCCGGTTCCGGTCTGAGCCAGGCCGAGCACGTCCCGGCCAGCGAGGCCAGCCGGAATGGTCTCGAGTTGGATCTCCCGGGGGCTTTCGAAGCCCGCATGGCGGATTCCGCGCATGAGGGAGTCCTTGAGCCCGAACCGGTCGAATCCGGTCGAACTCCTGGGTACTGATACTGTCATTTAGATGCTTCTTCCTGGACGTACGCGCAGGCATGGGCCTGTACGGCACGGCCGTACTTTTGAACCCACACAACAGTGAAGGGCAAAAATGGTGTTTGGAGGCGCGACCTCGGAGGGATGAACCAGGAGGACCTGTTGTTCGCCGGTGTCGGATCGGATCCGACTATGTTCCAGCTGTATAAGATAGTTCAATTGAGGGTTTTGCGCCACCCTCTATGCACTGTTGCGACGGATGGACTGGATCACTTCGTCGAGCGTCTGCAGAAACCGAGACCGGTCTCGCTTCGTCAGCGGCGGCGGCCCACCCGTGATTTCTCCTCCGCCACGAAGGACGGCAAGAAGGTCCCTGGTGGCGACGGCTTCACCGATATTGTCCTCTGTGAAAGGCCTTCCGGTCGAGCCGATCGCGCGAGCGCCGTTCTGCATGCAGCGACTCGCGAGAGGGATGTCAGCGGTGACCACGATGTCATCCGTTCCCACGTGATCGACGATCCAATCGTCAGCCGCATCGAAGCTGTCTTCGACCACTTCGAGCCTGATGCTCTCATCGTCCGGGGTTCGCATCCAGGCGTTGGCCACCAGGGTCACGTCGAGCTGATACCGCTTTGCCACACGGTACACCTCCTGTTTGACGGGGCAGGCATCGGCGTCGACGTAGATGTGCAGCAAGGTGAATTCCTCACTCGCCGGGAGGAGTGGTGCTCTCGCCGCGACTCGAGGCTCGGCGCAGCCTGCGCCAGCCTGACTCCCACACCTTCTCGAAACGGGCTTCGAGGAAGAGCCGCTCGGCGAGCGGGGCGAGCCAGGACAACGCGCGTGGGACGATCTGTTCGTACCCTTTGATGACCACGCCGGCACTCGTCCCTTCGAACTCGACGCGCGCGTCACCGCTCCAGAAGCCCTCGAACACCCACTCCACGCATCGCTGGGGGTCATCCAGGGTGATGCGGGTCACGAGCGGAAAAGGGAAGCCCTTAAAGGGAACGGCGTACCAACCGTCGCCACGATCCTCCGCCTGGCCGAAGGCCCTGAACAGGCGGGGCCAGTGCATCGGCGTGCGGAAGTAGTCGTAAGCTTCCTCCACCGGAACGCCGAATTCCTCGTCGAACTCGACTCGCATCACCCTACGCCTTTCAGCATCGCCAGTCCCATGGAACCCAGAAGCAACACGGTAGTCACCACCGTGACGAGCCACAGCGACCGGCTCATGGTGTACATGGGCAGCCCCATCAGAAGTATCGAGCCGAAGAACAGCGTGAGGTACGGAACGACGATGTCGTATCGCATCGGGGAGCGGAACTCGACCGGACGCGCGTAGTCCACCACGACCATGAGAATGATGAACGCCACGAACACCGCCGGGCCGATCCAATGGAACCAGCCGGCGTCCGTCCGTACAAACGCGGCCAGAGCCGCGATCGCCGGAATCGCGAGCGCGATCATCAGGTAACCGAGACCGCGGTTCACGTCCATGGTGCCGGTGTGCACACGGGAGAGGAAACCGGCCGCCTGAAGGACGTTGACGACGTTCACGACCCCCCAAACGGTCATCGCCGCCCACCACGGATTGACCCTCATCTCTCTCCCCCCTACCTGATGCCCGTGTCGAAGCTGACGACCACCTCCGCGTACACTCCCTCATTGACCTGAACTTCCTGCTCGCTCGCGATCGGAAAGGGGCTCCCGGACTTCGGATCCAGCGTGTACCGTCCCGGACGCAGGCCGATGCGGAACTGCCCATCTTCTCCCGAGCGGATTCGCGTGACGGACCCGCCGCTGGCCGTCCGCACCTCGATCCATGCCTCATACGGGAGATCCGGACACGGGTTCTCCAGCGACTGGACCGGACACTGCGGACCCAACAGCACGATCCCTTCGATCCCTTGCGCGGCATCGGGCCCCAGCAAGTCATCCCCCCCGCACGCGCTCAGCGTGAGGAGAATGGCGAAGCCGTGCCACCGTCTGAATCGGCCTGACCAGATAGACCGTCGGAACATCGGTCAGAGCGCCATGCTGAAGCGCAGCCCGACCAATGACCCGGCCGCATATACGAGAGAAGCCGATGCGTTCAGCCCGGAGTCGGGGTCCCAGAACGTTTCGACCCGCTCATCACCCTGGATCGTGATCTTGGGGGCAGCCCAGTCGATCTCCACTCCGATGCGTTCGGTGTAGGCCTGGAGCACCTGCCGGGCCAGCACCTCGTCGGCGAACCCTGACGGAGCGCTCAGCGTAGCCACGCTCATCTCGGGCGGCATGGTCTCAATCTCGAAACTGGCTCCCTCCGAGAAGTCCAGGCGCACGGACCCAAACCTCATGCCGTCGAACTCGGTGCTGACTTCCCCTTCACAGTCCAAGGGTGCCCCGTACGCTGCCACGGCGAAGGCGACCAGCTCGTCAAAGCTCAGGATGCGGTCCCGGAGCTCGGTCACCCATGGATCGGCGTCCGGTCCATCGCAGGCCGGCATGCTCCCGGTCGAGGCCACCTCATTCCCGTCCTCACGCATGAACTCGCCGTTTGCGAGGAAGTGTGTGACCTGCTCGGCCACGTCGCCCCGATTCATGATGAACGTGTGCGTCGCGTGAACGACGAGGAAGTCGGTCGCTCCTTCCAGCCGTGCCCTGCCGACACCCACTTTTCCGTCGTCGGGTCCGGGAATGAGCCACGATCCGATCGGGTTGATGCTTCGATCGCCAGTGATGATGCCGAGGATGAAGTCGACAGGGCCCAGTTCGCTGGCGATACCCAACGAGTCAGTGCCGAGTCTCACCCCTGACGGCCCCAACAACTTCCGGAGTAGAGGTGAGTCGGCGTAGGAATCGACGATCTCGCTTCCCTGGCTGGGAGGGCTCAGCATCACCACACGTCCTTCGAAGGGTGTCTCCCTGCCCGCCAGGTAGCTCCGCACCAGCACCCCACCCATCGAGTGCGTGACGAAATGGATGGTGTTCGCTCCGTCGGAGCAGCACTCGCGCACCGCCGTGGCCAGGCGGGCGACCAGGTCTTCGATCGGCTCGGATCGGGACGGATAGCCGAAGCTCTCGACCCGGTAGCCGGCCCCTTCGAGGCGCGCCTCCAGCACCAGCATCGACGCCGGCGTGCGCCCCAGGCCGTGCACCAGGATGACCGTGTCGGCATCCGGCGGAGGTTCCGGTGCGCACGCCATGAGCGCGGTGGCGAGGACGGGAAGGAGCAGGTTGTATCGCTTCATTGGATCGTCGCTACTCTTCCTGCGCCTGCCGTCGGAGCTCCTTCTCGAGCTGCCGGACCCTCTTTCGAAGACCCGAGAGATCCCTGGCCACTGCCGTGTTCTTCAGGTAGGTCGTGTATGGCTCGACCGGCGCACCGGCATAGATCCCGGGTTGCTCGATGTCTTCGGCGACCCCCGCTCTCCGCACCAGGAACACGTCGCTACACACTTCCAGGTGATCCAGTACCGCGGTCTGTCCGCTGGCCACCACCCGATCGCCGAGTTTGGCCGAGCCTCCCGTGACGAACATGGCCGTGAGCAGGCAGTCCCGACCGATCTCGACGTTGTGTGCGATGTGACAGAGGTTGTCCAGCTTGGTGCCGGCGCCGATCCGCGTCTCTCCATACGTCGCGCGATCGATACAGGTCCCTGCCCCGACCGATGCCCGGTCCTCGATCACGACGCGGCCAAGTTGGGGAATCCTATGACTCTGCCCCTTCTCGTCCTGGGCGAACCCGTACCCCTCGGCCCCGATGACGGCGTTGGACTGAATGATGACCTCGTCACCGATCTCGCAGTCGTAGCCGATGGTCGCGTTCGGATGAATGACCGTACGGCTGCCAATCACGGCCCCATGTTCCACGACCGCACCCGCCATGATGGCCGTTGCGTCCCCCACGCGGACTCCAGCTCCCAGGACGACCTGCGGGCCGATCCGGCTGCCCTCCCCGATCTCGCAGTCGGGGCCGATCACCGCCGAGGGGTGAATCGCCGGCCACTCCGAGTCGAGCACGTCGCGATCCACGTAGCGCTGCCGGATCAACGCGTGCGCCAGCTTTAGATTGGGAGCGACCAGCACGGTGAGATCCGGCAGGGCCAACAGCAGTTCCTGCAATGCCGGGCTCGTGACCACGGCCGAAGGCTCCCGGCTCCGGATCGTCTCGACAGCTTGCGCGTCGGAAACGAACACGAGGTCTCCCGGTCCGCACTGCTCAACGGAAGCAATGCCTGAGAGCGCGACGTCGTCGCCCTCCATCGCCGCCAGAAGACCGGTCGAACTGAACTCTGTGAAGATCAGAGATGCGTGAGTATCCAAATTTGTCTCCTAACCCTTAGTCCGCCCGCAGAACGGCGAACGAGTGGAGGTCCTCGAAGCGGCCGTTCTTCAATACGGCTGCGCGATGGAATCCTTCGTGCACGAATCCGGCCTTCTCCAGCACGCGCCCGGAGGCCGGGTTGCGCGCCAGGTGATGGGCGAAGATTCGGTTCAGCCCGAGTTCCTTGAATCCATATTCGACCATCGCGACTACTGCCTCCGTGGCGTACCCGCGCCCCCAGAATGGAAGGCCGATCCAGTAGCCAAGCTCAGCGCGCCGGTGTCCGAGATCGAGTCGCAGGCTGATTGCCCCTACGAGAACCGCATTTGAGTCAGTGATCGCCAGGACCACGCGCTCCCGGTCCCGAAACGCATCGGCGTGGGACTCGATCCAGGCTTCGGCGAGCCCATCCGCATAGGGGTGCGGGATGTTCAATGTCGTATCCGCGATCTCCTCGGCTCCGGCCAGGCGTTGAAGAGCCTCGGCATCCGCCAGCGTGAACGGTCGGAGCAGGAGGCGCTCGGTGGCGAGCGTGGGCTGCTCCATCATGCCGTTGCCCGCTCTTTTCCCAATTTCGCGACCAGCCGGCGAATCGTCGTGAGGTTTCGCGTCGTGTTCGGCACTCCCCGTGTCGCCTTCTCGAATTCCCTACCAAAGAACGGCGATTCGGTGATCCTTCCTTGAATCAGCCAGTAGATCTCGCGTTCCGAAAACCGGAACTCGTCCATCTCTGATCTGAGACCGGAGAGTGTCGCACGCAGATCGTCAGCAACAGGGGCCTGCAGGAGGATCACGTAGAGGGAGGAAGTGGACGGCTCGCCTGACCCGGAATCGCCGGTTTTGAAAGCCGCTATGGCTTCGAGGTCTGCGGGAGACCTGATGAAGGTTGCCACGTCGTAGCCGAGTTGCTCAGCGAGGCACTGTTCGATCCTGGCGGTCAACGAACCGACATCGTCGGAACTCGCTGAGAAGATCACGTTTCCACTGGCGATGAACGTGGAGACGTTCGCAAAGCCCATTTCCTCGAAGAGCTCCCGGAGCCTGTCCATCTTGACCCGGTGTCCGCCGACGTTGATTCCCCTGAGAAAGGCTATGTACCTCTGCATTTCAGCCATTCGGTTTCACTTACGCTTGTACTTGTCGAACACGGTGATGACCGGGCGCGAATTGCAGTCCGCGTCGAAGTAGTCGCGGTCGCAGCCGCTGGCCGGCTCCCACCAGAATATGCCCTTGATTCTCCTGTCCGAGATCCCCAGCAGCGTCTCGTTCACCGCCTCAAGGAAGGCCTTCCGAGGGCCTCCGGGAGCGTCATCGGGGTAAGGCGGCAGCCCGGCAAACTCGCCACTCTCATACACCCGGGGCCGGTAGCCCGCTTCCACGAGGATCACATCCTTGTCCGGGTAGTTGTCCAGCGTGGACAGGAGATTGTCGCGCAGCTGCACCAGCGTGCCGTGCCACCAGGGGTAGTAGGAGTAGCCGATGATGTCGTACGGAATGTGGTAGTCGTTGAACCTGTCGAAGAAGGCCTTGGCCCCGTCCGTATCAGCCCCGTTGTCGTAGTGAAGCATGATCAGAGGGCGTGGGGCCTGACCCCGACCGGCATCGATACCGTCGACACCCGCCTTGAACAGGCGGGCAAAGTTGTCCCAGTTCTCCGGCAAACGGCCCAGGGGCCACATCATTCCGTTTCGAACTTCGTTCCCGATCTGAACCATCTCGGGCATGACTCCGGCCTCACGGAAGGCCTCGATGGTGCCTCGGGTCCAGGTGTACACCGAATCGACCAGTACGTCGATGTCCGTGGTGTCCCACGCGGCTGGCGTCGGTTGTTTGCCCGGGTCGGCCCACCCGTCGGCGTAGTGGTAGTCGAGCAGGAATTTGAAGCCAACTGCCTTGGCCTCCTGGGCCAGGGCGATAGTGTACTCCAGGTCGTTGGGCAGGTCGGTCGGCGTGTGGAATACCCGGAGTCGAATCCAGTCGTATCCGTGGTCCCTGAAGATGTCCAACCCGGGACGGACCACCCCGTTGTCCTTGAACTGCACGCCGCGGTCTTCGGCCGCCTTCAGGAACGAAAGGTCGGCGCCCACGGCGTAGGTGAGATCAACGCCCGGAGCCCGTTCGGGCTCCTGGGCCAGGCCGCTGGACGCCAGGGCCAGGACCGCGAAGCACGGTGTCAACCGGAGAATTGCGGTACGCATCGTCTCCCCTTCAGTCATTGGTGTCGGCGGAGTCGTCACCACGCATCAGAAGCTTCTCGGAGAAGATAGGCGAGTGTGCCCACCATCGCCGCGCTGCCGATCACGACCGCTAAGATGATGAACAACGCGGTCAGGCTGCTGATCACTCGTCCCCCCGGTCCTGTTGGCTCAGTTGTCCATTTTGATCGCTGCGATCCGGACTGCGGTTTTGATATCATCGTGGGTCCGTACTTCGAAACTTACGGCACGACCTTCGGCATAGACCTGTGAGCCGTCGATCATATCGAGCGTCGACTGTGGAAGGTCGCTTTGATGTGCCGCATCGACGGCCTTCTGTCCCAGGGCGAATCCGACGACGAAGTGGCCACTGCGCGGTGTCATGTACAGCACCGCCCGCTTCTTCCGCTTCAGCCGAAGAGACCAGCCCCACTTCTTGCCGGAGAACGTCCAGTCCACGGACAACGGCTGGAATTGTTCCTCCAGGCGCAAAATGAGGTCAGTCCACAGGTCCTGCGAATCGCCTAGGACCTCAGCCAACTCGGAATCTGGAGGTGGTTTACTCCGGTCATCGAAAGCGCTGTATGCCATGGGTGCTCCCTGAAGGTCGCCATCCGCCAGACGGAGAATAACGCTTACCTCGATCCTTGCAGCAGTGTGTTGGAACGGTGATTCTTCAGGTTCCGGTTTGACATCGATTCACGACCGTCCTGCGAGGCTTCATGAGACCCGACACTTTGCGGCGGGCGCGTACCCCGGACCCGCGAGCGCTGATCTTCCTCCTTCTCTTGCTCGTGGCCGGATTTCTGCCTGCCGCGGTCCATGGACAGGCGCTGCGTCTCGCCGAAGTCCACGCGGGCGACGACTACATCGAAGCCGTCCGTGCTTCACGTGAACTGATCCTCGAGATCATGGAGGAAGCGGGAATCCCCGGTGCGTCGGTGGCGGTAGGCATCGGCGGCCAGGTCGTCTGGGCCGAGGGCTTCGGCTGGGCCGACGTTGAGCTGGGGGTCCCCGTAACGACACTGACCAAGTTCCGCGTTGGCAGTGTTTCCAAGCCGATCACTGCCGCCGGACTGGGCCTGCTCGTCGAACGCGGTCAGATAGACCTGGACGCTCCGGTTCAGACGTACGTGCCGGACTTCCCGGAGAAGAGGTGGCCCGTCACCACCCGTCAGCTCGGCGGACACCTGGCAGGTATCCGGCACTACCGTGGCGCGGAGATGCTGTCAGCCCGACGATACCCGACGGTCGAGTCTGGACTCGAGATCTTCGCCGATGACTCACTGCTGTTCGAGCCTGGAACCGAATTCTCATACTCCAGCTACGGTTGGAACCTGCTGAGCGCGGTGATGGAGGGTGCTTCGGGTGAGGATTTCCTGACCTTCATGCGTGACGAGGTGTTCGAGCCGATGGGCCTCCGGCACACCGTGGCCGACCACACCGATTCGATCGTCAGCTTTCGTGCCTCGTTCTACGAGCATGATGGAGATGACGCACTCATCAACGCCCCGTACGTGGACAACAGCTACAAGTGGGCGGGCGGCGGTTTCCTTTCCACGCCGGAGGACCTGGTTCGATTCGGCCAGCAGCACCTGGGACCCGGATTCTTGCAAACCGAGACAATCGCCGAGCTTCAGACACCGCAGACGCTCCGGAACGGCGAGTCGACGAACTACGGCATCGGTTGGAGCAGCGGCGAACAGGACGATGGAGATCGCACCTACGCCCATGCCGGAGGGTCGGTCGGAGGCACGACGCTGCTGCTGCTGGTGCCCGAACACGACCTGGTGGTAGCGGGCGTCGTGAACATCTCGGGTCCGGCCCCAATGATCGTTCAGCGAGTCGCACAGGTGTTCGAGGACCACCTGGAGGGCACTGAATGACGAAATTGAAGACCGTCCTCCTCGTTGCAGTGTTGATTGTCGTTGCCGCGGCTGTCGCTGGACTGGTGGGGGCGGGCGCCGCGATCGCGCTGGTGAAGAGTTCCTACAACGGTCCGGTGAACATCGACAGGCGTTCAGAGCTGACCGTTCACTCAAATGAGCTCGGCGAGTCGATGACCCTGAGACTCCACCTGCCTGTCGAGTATGCCCGGGAGCCGGATCGACGATTCCCGGTCGTGTGGGTTCTCGACGGTTCTTCTCAAGGCACGGATATTCACCGAGCCACTCAGACGCTCTCGAGGATAGGTGCGGCCGAACCGTCGATCGTAGTGGAGGTGCCGCACAGCAGCTCGGGTCGCGACGACGACTTCAGGCCCCCCGCCGAGGCCGGCGTTACCTGGGGCGGACAGGCCGACCGTTTCCTGCGGTTCCTCGAAATCGAGGCCATTCCCTCAGTCGAGACAGGTTTCAGGGCCGACACCCTTCGGGTGCTGGCAGGACATTCGCTCGGTGGACTCTTCGCCCTTTATGCACTCGCCGAGCGCCCTCAGCTATTCGATGCGTACTTCGCCTTCAGCCCGTCTGTTTGGGTGGGAGGTGAGTCGATCATCCCTCAACTTCGAAGCGCGCTGCAGCAACCGCGTGAGGGGGAGACGTTCCTGTATGTGAGCCTGGGCTCCCAGGAGGGGAACGAGATGGCTACCGGCTTCGATACACTCCGAGAGACGCTCGATGCCTATGCCCCACCCGGTCTCAGGTGGCAGATGGAAGTCACGGCCGGCGCCGATCACGGAAGCAACCCGATACTGTCATACCCCGTAGCGGCGAGCCACTACTGGCGTCCGTGACCGGGTTGAGCTGGTGCTGATCGACACCTGCACGCGCATCACGATTCGACAGGACCTTCGAGCCAGAAGGCCGTGTAGATCACACCGTCGGTGCCCCGGCGATTCTCGGTGCGGACGCAGCCCGACTCCTGCGCCAGCTGCCTCACGGCTTCGTTGCGAGCGTCCTGTTCCAGGGCCTTGAAGGTATCCTCCTCGTCGGAGGTCCAGGCCCGCTTCCGCGCCAGGCGGAAGAGATCGGAGAACCCCATTTCACACTCATGTCCCATGGTGCCCTGCCTCTAATCGAGATCGACGTTTGTTGCCGCCGTCGCCCGTTCTGATGATCTTGGGCGTCATGAATGAGCGACGATACAACGAGGAAGAGGTTGCCGCGATCTTCGAGCGGGCGGCCGATCCCTCGCGAACCGGCCTGCGTGACCTGCCTGCTGGCGAAGGCGAAACGCTTGCTTCTCTGCAGACGATTGCACAGGAAGTCGGCATCTCACCGGACCTGGTAGTCCAGGCGGCGAGATCCCTCGAGCGGGTTGGGCGTCCTACCTCACAGGCTTTTCTGGGTCTGCCGATCGGTGTCGGACGCACAGTCGAACTCGACTGGCCAATCTCCGATGAAGCTTGGGAGCGACTGGTAGCGGACTTGAGAGAGACGTTCGAGGCGGGCGGAAGAATCAGGACCGAAGGCTCGTTCCGTCAGTGGACGAACGGCAACCTTCAAGCGCTGGTCGAACCGACCGAAGCCGGACATCGAGTTCGGCTCCGAACCGTCAACGGAAGTGCTCGCAGTCTGATGGTAAGCGGGCTGGCCTTCCTGGGCATCGCCGGGGGGGTGCTGGTCGCCGCGACCATCGCTGGCGGATTTGGCGATACTGGCTCACTGGGTGGTGTCGGGTTCATCACGGCGGTGGGCCTGGGCATGTTCGGCCTGGGCGCGGTGCGCCTGCCGGCCTGGGCGCGCCGACGCCGAATTCAGATGGCGGGCATCGCCGAGCGGCTCACCGGCCGTGCAGAGTCACGACTGCGGCCGGGGTCTGAAGACACCTGATTCAGCAGCATCTCACGCTACCGACCCTCGGTCTGGCTCCAGTACATCCAGAGTATCAGCGCCAGGATCACTCCGTAGAGGGCCCCTCGGGGCAGTGCCTGACTTCACTGGTCCGACCAGACCGCCAGCTCGTTCCCAACCGGATCCGTGAAGTGAAAGCGGCGCCCACCCGGAAACTCGAACGTCTCCCGGACGACCTGCCCCCCGTTCTCCCTGATCGCGGCTTCGATCTCAGTCAGGTTCGTGGCGTAGAGCACGACCAGGGGGCCGCCCGCGCTGACGGCCGGAGCTGACTCGAACCCGCCGGACATCCGACCGTCCGAGAAGCTGGTGTAGTCCGGGCCGTAGTCCTTGAAAGCCCAGCCGAATACCTCGGAGTAGAATTTCCTGGTCGCCTCGATATCCGTGGTCCCGAACTCGATGTAGTCCACACGACGGTCCTGCTGTGCCTGGCTCATGGGGCCTTCTCTCCCTCTTCTCTGGCTGGCGGCGATTCCTGCCTGCCTTATCGCTGGTTGTTTGCCTATAGTAGCATACCGATCCATTTCACGTATCGACACGGAGGTGTGTATGAAGTTCATGGCCACATGGCGAGTACACGACGAACACAGGCATGACGCGCTCAAGGCGTTCAGCGCAATGAGCGATGAGGACATTCGGGCCGACTACGGCAACGCCATCAAGGTGATCGGTCGCTGGCATGACCTCATCGGTCTGACAGGCGTCGCCATCATAGAATCCGACGACGCGGCTGCCGTCACGAATTGGCTCCTGAATTGGAACTCGGTTCTCGATTGCGAGGTAACGCCGGTCTTCGACGATGACGAGGCCCGGGCTATCGGACGAGCGAGGGGCTGAGCCGAAGACCGAGCGAGAGGCGTTTCTCGTCCAATTCAAAACCACCATCCTCAAGTCCTACGGGTACAATATGCCGGAGTACGTCACGGTGCCTGACGATTTGCTCGAGGATACCGAGAGGCTGAAACCGTATCTCAGGATGAGCTACGAATACGTGACATGCCTGAAGCCGAAGCCCACCACGAAGCCGAAGAAGAAATAGGCCTCGCGCCAGGGGCGTGTGCGCGGGGTTAGGGACCTGCGGCGCACAACTCGGTGCTCAGGTATTTCATGCCCGAGTCACAGGCCACCGTGGCCACTGTGTGCAGCGGAAACTCGACGATGCTGGTGTATCGTACGGGTGACGGAATGCGTCGGAGGGCTTCATGTCTCAGCCGCCTGAACTGGTTTGCCGAAGCGGCTTGACCTTTCGGCCCGCCGCGCAGTCCTCGATCAAAGCCTCGAGCCGCCGTTCGCGAGTCGATTCGCGTTTCCCGCCCATGATCCAGTGGGTGACCTGCTTGCGATAGCCGGGAGGACGGGACTGCCAATCAGCCCAAGCGGCAGCGTCTGACTGAAGCCGGGCGAGGTAGTCGTCAGAGAGTGTGGCCTGAGCCTCCTGCTCGAAGGAGTATACTCCCGAGTTCTCTTTCGTCCGTTTCCGGTACGCCTCGGCTCCTGCAGGCTCGATGCGGCCCTCCGCCTCGAGCGCCTCGTATCGCTGGATGTTGCGCAGGCTCCACGTGCTGCGCGACCGACGAGGCGTGAACCGGATCGTGTATGCTTCGTCATCCAGGCTTTTCCGAATGCCGTCGATCCACCCGAAGCAGAGCGCTTCGTCCACTGACTCCGGCCACGTGATGCTGGGATGCCCCGAGGACTTCTTCCAGAAGCCCACCCACAGCTCGTCTCGCTCGGAATGATGCCGCCTCAACCAGTCACGGAACGCCTCTGGACAGTCGAAGTGCGTGATGCCATCCGGCTCCATGTCCCTCACTCCGTCGGCAACGACGCGATGAACTTGCCCACCATGTCAATGATGGGTCCCTCGAACGGCGCCGCCTCCTCCGACGGGAAGTCGTACAACGGATCCGCGGTCGTGACGATGACCATGTCCAGGTCGTGAAGCAGGATGATCAGGCTTCCGCCGTGTCCCGCGGCGTAGTCGAAGCGATGTTCGCCGGCGGTGGCGGACCACCACTGGTAGCCATACCCGAGGTCGACGAGGTAGCGGCCGTTTCTGCTGGTCGTGTTCCCGAAGCGCTTGATGCCCCCGGAGTAGTTGGTCAGCGATTCGTCGACCCAGTCGGATGAAAGCACCCGGGCTCCGGCAAACTCACCACCATTGAGGTACAGCGAGCCGAACTTCGCCATGTCGCGTCCGGTAACGTAGATCTCCCCCCACCCCCAGTTGTAGTTGTCCGCATCACGGGTCCAGTCGCCTACCTCGGCGCCGATCGGCGTGAACAGGGTCTCCTGGGCAAGCGAGTGCAGGTCCGTATCGCACGTCCGTGCCACGATGATCGCGAGGAGATGGGACGACAGACTGCTGTAGGCGAACTCCGCGCCTGGATCGTTCAGCAGCGGAAAGTCCACCAGGTGCGGAGTCCAGTGCCAGTCGTCGGCGAAAAACAGGCGGTCCAGGTATTGACGCTCGTAGTCATCGTCCGGATAGCCGGCGCGCATCTGCAGCAGGTGCCGGATCGTGATTTGCTTCTTTCGGGAGTCTTCGATCTGTGCCTCATGCTCCGGGAAGAACTCCACCATCTTCTGATCCACGCTCGAGAGACAGCCTCTCTCCAGAGCGATGCCCACCAATGCCGAAACGAAGCTCTTTGTCGCCGATTGTCGCCCGGAGAGCTGATCAACCCCACCCTCGTTGAAATACGCCTCGGCGATCAAATGGTCGTTCTTGATGACCAACATCCCGTAGAGGGTCGGCAAACCCCTGGCATCGAGGTAGGCCTCCGCCAGGAGCTTCGGATCCAGCCCCTGCTCGGCAGGTGTCGACACTTTCCAGTCGCCGCCGGGAAGCGGTGTGTACTCCACGGCCTCGAGTTCCTCCGGCCGAGGCCGCAGCAGCTCCGCGATCACCGGCCGAGTCACTCTGATGTACTCGTAGTCCAGCTCCAGTCCCAACGGACCGAGCGTCTGCGAGAACGTGTCGTAGACGCCTTCGACCGCCTCGAATGAGGCAGAGACGGACTCCAGCGCAGTGCTACCGAAGTTGTTTCTCAAGTGCTTGTTCGCGCCGGCGTCCAGCAGGGCTTCTACGATCTCCGCGTGACACAGGAAAGCGGAGGCGTGCAGCGCGGTTGCCCCGTCGTTGCTGGTCATGTCCAGATCGGCCCCGGCCTCGATCAGCGCCCTGGCCACCTCAGTCTTGCCGAAGGTCGCTGCGATGATCAGGGGGGTGGATCCGTACGGATCCCTGGCGTTCAGGTCCGACCCGGCCTCGGCGTGCTCCCGAATGGCATCGGCATTCCCCTGCAGGGCAGCGAGGTGGATGCTGACGCTCGGGGCCGGAACCTCCTGCCCCAAGACGGGCAGCGGTGCGAGGAGGGCGCCTATCAGTATTGCCGCGGTTGCTGTTCTCATGGCTCGTTCCTCCCGGGGGGGAACAGTTTCAAGGCCACCCACGCCACCAACCCGATCACGATTACCGCGCCAGTCCAGCGAGGAGCAGCCGGAAAGGGAAACGCGGGCAGCAGTCGGTAACGCCTGGTCTCCCTCGCCTCCCTCTACGGCATCGTCCCCTGAATGTCAGCGGGAATGTCGAACCGATCGTCGCCAAGCGGCACGTCCGCCTCGACAGACTCCACGACGGCCGTCTCCACGCCGTCAGGCATCCACCAGTAGGTAACCGTACGCGGGTACATCAGGCCCCCCCAGTCCTCGTAGTCGCTGAAGGCGCGCCCCGGGTGATACTCGGTCCCATCAACCGTGACGTCGGCCAGCACCTTCACCGGAAGGTCGGTCTCTGTATCGACGAAATAGGTCATGCGGACACCCAACGGGAGAGTCACACCGAGCTTGTGAGCGTCGACTCCTTCGACCAGTTCACGACCCTCGTACTCCACCGGGTAATCGAAGAACGCGGGAAAAGCGAAGGCGATGTCGAGTTCGAGGTCCCGAAGATAACGGGCATCGACAAGCGCGGGACCCTGCGGAGTACCGTCCTCGGCCGGTGGACTTTGGAGAAAGGCAGCACGTTCCCCATCGAATACCAGCACGTAGTTCCCCACGCCCTCGGTCCGCATCCGATTCGGGCGGCTGAGTTCGGTTATCACCGGGTATTCGTGGTCAGCATAGACCATCCTGATGCGCAGCGTCTGCAAGTCCTCGATCTGTCCACCCACCGTCATGGCTGAGGCTGCTCGAGCGACGATTCGCTCGGCGGTGAGCGCAGGCTGCTTGCAGCTGGGAACCAGCACGATCAGGGTGACGGCAAACGCGGGCACGCTCAATCTGTGCACTCTCTCGAACGTCCTCATTAGACCCTCCATACTCGAGACTGCCACTGCGAGCTACGGGGTCATCGTCATTCTTCTGAAGACCCCTCTCCGTCATCTTCGAGCGATCGGCTGACCGTCACCATCAGAGTGTTCACGTAGTCCCGAATCTTGCGCGTATTGGAGGCCCACACCGCCCGCCCGGTGGCAAGGACTCCGGCCACCGCGCTTCCAAAAACCGTCCACCCCACGGCATACGACCCAACGTCGAGGACTTCGATTCCAACTAGCGTCACAATCCCGACCGAGATCGCCCCAAGCAGGCTGAAAGTGCCGATGATCGCCAGCCCGCCACGACGGTCTATCATGACCCGGACGCGAGTGCCCTCCCCTTCGGTGTGGGCATTTACCAGGACCTGACTTCCCTCCCCCACCGAGTGCCAGGACATCCCGGACGCATTCGCCTCTCCCTCGCCCTGCTGCTCGGCAGTAGCCCTGACGATCGATAGAAGGTGGGCCGCCTTTTCTTCCGTCAGCTTCGTTGCGAAGTGCGCATCGAGTCGGTGCTTCAAGGGTCCGCCGAGCACGCGCTCCAGCCCGGACTGGGTCGAACCCGCGGGCATGAGACGAGCCGCCCGCTCGATCAGAACGGGATCCATGCCGAGTTCCTCGGCAATCGCCTTCATTTCAGACAGTGACACGCCATCTTGATGGTGGACCGGGGAATTGGACGACCTGGACAACTCCGACGCCTTTCGCAGGATGACGGCGAATTCCTGGTCCGTATACGTCTTCTCATCTCCGCTGATAGGTCACCTCGATCCCATTACTCGATTTGTCTGCCGGACAGTACGCGCCCGAAGACAAGTTAGTGCTTGATCCTCGCAGCTATTTCGCCCGATCCGTTGCCTCCGTCCTAACGAATCGGTCGACGATCGCGAGCAGTCGGGCGTCGAAATCCTCCACTCGCCGGAGGAGGATCCCCGCGTGGCCCACGCCAGCCATGGTGTCGACCACGAACGAAGGATCGTACCGACGCCAGGCCTCGACGTTGGTCGGTGGCATCGCAGTGTTGATGGCCGCGAGCGGAACCTCGATGCGCTCCAGCGTTGGCTTGAGATCGGTCGCCATCCAGGCATCGTACGCCCGAAGTACGTCGAACCAGTACTCTCGCGGCTGCTCCCCCATCCTCTCCACGACCTGGTCGATCAGCGAGTCGGGCGCTTCCGGCGTGAACGCGAAAGCGCGGACCGCGGCCGGGTCGCCCCAGAGCTGCCGAAGGGCCGGAATCATCTGTTCGATCTCGCCAGGATTCATCACGTACTCCGGGTCCTTGAGTTCGTCGACGAACACCACGCCCAGGACGCGGTCGCCCAGCTGCTCGGCGGCCGCCAGGACCACGCCGGCTCCCATCGAGAAGCCGACCAGGACGACACTCTCCAGCTCCAGCTGTTC
>JBATJK010000180.1:0-3125 GCA_049668445.1 Gemmatimonadota bacterium | reverse complement strand
CGGCGCGGCAACGTGATGGCCCGCATGCGCATGATCGTCCTGTTCGACCAGTCGGCCAGCCTGCGAGCCCTGCCGATCGGTACGGGCAACAAGTCCGAGCGACTGCTCGGCTACTTCACGTGGCACGCCGACGATTCGCCGCCGATCAACCCGCTCGGGGACCTCTATAAGACCCAGGTGTGGACGCTGGCCCGACACCTCGGTCTGCCGGCGGAAGTCGTCGACAAGCCGGCCACGGCCGACCTGATCCACGGGCAGACCGACGAGGACGACCTCGGTGTCTCCTACCCCGAAGCGGACCTGATCCTGTACCACCTGCTGAACGGACGCTCACCCGGATGGCTGGCGGAAGCCGGGTTCGAGCGTGCCAAGGTGGACATCGTCTTCCGACGTCTCGAGGGCACGCACTGGAAGCGGAACCTGCCCACGGTCGCGATGCTCTCGGGCACCACGATCGGGGAGTGGTACCTGCGGCCGGTGGATTACTGAATGCGAAAGCGGGCGCCTCGACCGTGTCGAAGCGCCCGCAGCGCCAGCTGATACCCCCTAGGGGAATCGAACCCCTGTCTCCTGGCTGAGAACCAGGTATCCTGGGCCACTAGACGAAGGGGGCCCGCCCTGCCTGAGCAGGGACGCCTATTCTACATTTTTAGTCCCTTCTGTCAACCCCGATTCCGATCCCGCCGACAGGCTCGACCTCTTGCCCGCAACGACCGCCATGCCCCTATCTTGTGGCCCGACAAACGGACAGGAATCTGGACCAGGACACCTGAGAACAGACACACGGACACACGGAGTGACGGAAGAGTGAACTGGGAATACCTGCACCTCGTGACGCACCCCTTCGCGATCGTTCTGCCGATCGTGGGAGCGGCCGTCGGTCTCGTGGGCTGGGTCGCGGGACGAGACGAGCTGGAACGCTATGGCCTGCTCTCCCTGGTGATGGCCGCGGTGGCCGCGATCCCGTCCTACATCACGGGAATCTCTACGGCTGACGACGTGGCGGCCCGGACTTTCGTGGAACCGGGCCTGGTGCAGGATCACCGTACCTGGGCCACCTGGGCCGCGATCACCCTGGTCACGTGCGGGATATTCGCCGGGTTCTCCATGGCGCAGCCGAAGGACCAGCGCCTGCGGCGCTTCGTGCTCATCGTGGGCGCACTGGCTGCCGGCCTCGTCGGGTATTCTGCCTTCCGGGGCGGAAAGATCGTGCATGGCGAAGATGGGGAAGCTTCCGGAGCCGCCGCGGTCACGACCATCCAGACATTCAACGAAGTGGAGGCGCTTTGAGCCCGACGATTCCCGATCTCCCTGTGCTCGTCGGGAACGGACGCGAGGAGTCCCACCCGGTTCCGCCGTCCCAGGTCACGATGACGCAGCTCATGGCCCCCCAGGACACCAACCTGATGGGCAACGTATTCGGGGGCGTGATCCTGGCCGCCGTCGACCGTATCGCATACGTCTGCGCCACGCGCCATGCCGGTCGACCCTGCGTCACCGCCAGCTTCGACCAGGTGGACTTCCGCTCGCCGATACAGATCGGCGAGGTGGTCACCGTCCGGGCTTCGGTGAACACCGTCGGCAGGACCTCGATGGAAGTCGGCGTGAGGGTCACGGCGGAGCCGGTCACGGGCGGAAACTCCCGCCACACCAACTCCTGCTATGTCACCATGGTCGCGCTGGATCCGGAGGGCCGGCCGTGCTCCGTGCCGAAGCTGGAGATACGAACGGAGGACGAGTTCCGTCGGCACCGGGACGCGGAGGAGCGTCGGGGAGCGCGCCTCGAGCTTGCGAAGAGGCGCCGCGTGAGAAGAGAGAGCAGGACCGACGGCTGATCACGGACCGGGCGACCCGGTCGGTCTCAGAGCAGGTTCACCAGCCCGTAGAACCCCAGAGCGGCGCCACCCATGACCGCGCACTGCAGCGCGATCTGTTTGGGCGGCATTTCAGACAGCAATCCGAGGATGGCGCCGAGTCCGATCGCGGCCGCCAGTAGCGTTCCGAGTACCATTGGTGCTCCTGTTCATGAACGGCGATTTCGACGCCGCCACGCTCGTTCAGTCGTCTACGAGGGCCCGAACCGGGCCGACCCCTCACCTCTCGTACGTCCTTTGCGCTGCAGCTGCACAAGCTCCGTCATCCCGGCGCGCGCGGCAATCTCCTGCCCGGCCGGCGTGGTCGCCAGTCCGCCGAGGGCCGTCTCGCGGAACCGGACATCCATTTTCGTTCCGACGTCACCCATCACGTCCACTACCTGGTCCACCGGGATGGGGAAGTCCAGGCCGGCGAGCGCCATCTCCGCCGAAGCGACCGCGTTCACGGCCGCCGAAGCGTTGCGGTAGGCACACGGAATTTCGACCAGGCCGGCGACCGGATCACAGATCAGGCCGAGCATGCCCTGGATCGTCAGGGCGACCGCGGTCGCGACCTGCTCGTTGTCGCCACCCTCGAGCCAGGTCACGGCGGCCGCCGCCATCGCCGCGGCACTCCCGGTCTCCGCCTGGCATCCTCCGCCGGCACCCGCGATCGAGGCTCTCTCGGCGATGATGATCCCGGTGCCCCCGGCCACCAGCATGGCATCCACCAGGCGCTCGTCCGACCACTCGCGTGCCGGCGCCAGCGTGAGGAGCACGGCCGGGACCACGCCGGCCGCGCCGGCCGTGGGAGTGGCCATGATCAGGCCCATGCGGGCGTTCGTCTCGAGGGTGGCGATCGCGCGCGACAGCATCGCCGTGAAGTCCTCGCCGAGCAGTCGCGGCCCCCCGGCGACCAGGCGTCCGGACCGCCCACCCGTGAGTCCGGACGGCGAAGTTCCGGTCTCCTCCAGCCCCTCTTCCACCGCGTGCCGCATCACGGCCAGCGCGTCTGCGATGCGCTTCCGTACGGCCTCGCGCGGAACGCCGGTCTCCTTGACCTCACGCTGCTCGACGAACTCGGCGAGGCCGATTCTCCGGGTCTCCGCCCCCTCGAACCAGTCCGCGAACGAGCGAATCATCCAGCCCCCTCCCCGCTCACGCGTTCAGCTGGTGGACGTTGCGGATCCAGTGGACCCACTCCTGGCCCGCCAGCTCGGCGAGGACGTCGTCCGGCACGTCTTCGTCCGTTTCGATCGTCATCAAGGCCCT